>CAZEFF010000009.1:39873-55969 GCA_964511315.1 uncultured bacterium
CTGGTGGAAATACGATCGTAATCCCCCAAAACATCCCTCTTCACTCGGAAGAAAATCCAGGCTCGTTTAAAAATGAGGTCCAGAACCATATCCCCATCCTTAAATCGAGATCCAGGAAAGAGGGGCTTGAGCTTATTCGTTTTGTCGAACTCGCCATTCCTCATCCCCACAAAGGCACCAACCCGATAAAAGCGATTTATGCGGCTGACAAAGACGGACTGGTTGTGGGCTATAAGGCCTTTTCTCCCAAGGAAAAAACCCTGAAGGCTGAATTTAGACTAAACGGCGTCATTAATTACATTGTTGTTTATGTTGAGTGCTCAGAACATGAGCTTTGGAAAAAATCGTTCCGAATATAAATCTTTGCATCCCGCCTCTTCTGTGATAATTTAACTTTCGAATTTATGCTAAAAGTTTTCCGAAAAAACACAAAAACAATTGTCTGGATCGTTGTCATATCATTCGTCTTATGGGGCGGATACGCGGTCAGCAGCCAGTTCGAAAAACGCGGCCGCTACGCCGGGGAAATATTCGGCAAACCCGTGAGTTTTCAGGAATTTGATATTTATTATCGATCTGTCCAGCTTTTCTCATTTGGTGGCAGCAAAACGTCTGAGGATCCCGAAGTCCTCCGCCAGCAAGCGTGGCAAAGCCTGATTCTATCCACCGCGGCAAAACGCGAAAAAATCAATGTGACCGATGAAGAGGTCCGAGCGGAAATTTTTCGTCTCATGGCAATTCAAAAAATAGACGCCCCGACAGAGGCAATTTATCAGCGGTGGCTTCAGGCGACAGCGCGCGAAACCCCGAAAGTTTTTGAGCATCAAATTCGAGAGCTTTTAAGAACTCAGAAGCTTGTGCAAAAAATAAACTCCGAACCCGTCTCATCACCCTCTGAGCAGGATCTTAAAAAAATGTTTCTTGGTGAAGAGCAAAAATTAAGCTTTGAAATGATTCCTTTTAAAACACTCGAGGAAGCCAAAAACTTCGCGGCAAAAGTCAAAGATGAAAAATCGTGGAAAAAGGAAAGCGCGGACATGAGCGTTAAACCTGCGACCACGCCTCTGATCAGCATGGATTCTCTAATACAGCAATGGGGAATCCCGGAAACTCAGATGCAGACATTGTGGACTCTTACGGCTGGAAAAATTTCTGAGCCCATTGCTGTCGCCGGTCAATTCGCGGTATTCTATATCACGAAAAAGCAGGCGGCTGACGAAAAGAAGTTTAATGAGGATATGAAGAAAACTCTGACCCAACGCTTCGCTGAAAAGCAGCGGTATGAAAGATTTTCTTTATGGAGTCAGAAAGTTTTTATGGAAGCCCGCTTGAAAGATTATCAAGAAACCAGCAAACCTTAAGCTAAACGCCCTTTACGTTTCTTCCCGGTCTTAAGCTTCAAAACTCCCGCTAAAGCAAACAAAACAAAAAGGCATCCAAGTCCGGCAATCACGCTCCAGATAATAATGCCCGCGAGCCGCAGCGTACGGCTGACAGCTTCAATTTTATAAATTGAGTAATCCTTCTGAAAATCTTTAAGCGAAAATTCCCACACAGCCCTGTTTTTTGAAATCTTTTTTCCATTCGATGAAATTAGCTTCCCAGGCATTTTAATTTCGCTCTTAAAACGGAATTCCGGAAGGATATCTTCTTCAAGCCTCAAATGCGCGAGGATATCAAGCTCTGATTCTTCTAAAACTTCTCCGCGAGACTTGCTTTGTTCCCGCAGCTCTTCTTTAATATCGGTAAGCAGAAGGCTTATAATCCCGGCATTTTGAAAGGTTTCTTCATAAATCACTGTGTCGGAAAAAAAACCTTTTACGCGGCTGATTTTGAGCTGATTTTTAGAAAAAATACGATCTTCAAATGGAGCCTCAAACCCCGCAAGTTTGGCCCGGTTTAGTTCTTTTTCACCCCAGCTTTTTATGTGTTCTTCGATATTAAATTGATAATCGGAGGAAATGGCCTGGCCCGGCTGAAAGTGTCCGGAAGCTTCAATGACATACCGTTTATCGGGAATGATCGCGGAAGCGCCTTTCGATTCTGAAGCTTTGGATTTCCACCCCGGGCCGTCGGGACTTTTAAATAAATTAGCGGCCCGGCCTTCAATCCTCGTCTGACGGTTCACTGAACCGTCTGAATCCACTGCCGTTTTAAAATGAAAATCCGTGTCGAAACAGCCGGAGAAAATGAAAAGCGCGGGAAGAAGAAATAAATAATTGTGCCGTACAAATGCTTTCATAGTATCCCCTTTTTTTGACATTATAGACCTGCCCCGCTTAATTGACAAAGCATAATCCCACTGTTATACTCGGCCACTCATGCAAAAAACGGTTGAAGAAATCGCAAAATTGATCTCAGGAAAGATTATCGGCAATTCCTCTCTTTCTATTCAGGGGATCACAAACATTGAATCTCCTGGTGCTGGGCTCATCACTTTCGCGCAGGATGAAAAAGGACTGGCACGGCTTGAACCCACTGAAATAAGCTGCATTATCGTTCCGCACCGAATCAGCACTTCTTCAAAAGTTTTAATCCAAGTCGCGGAACCCAAACTTGCCTGGGCCAAACTTCTTGGCGAGTTTTTCCCCTCACCCGCTTTTAGCCAAACAGTCTCACCTTCCGCTTCTGTTGCTAAAACCGCGAAGATCGGCAACCGTGTAACCATTGAAGCTTTTGCGGTTATTTCAGACGGCGCGGTCATCGGAGACGGCGCAGTTATCCGCGCGCATGCTTTTGTGGGTGAAAATGTCACCCTGGGCAGCAAAAGCGTTCTTCATCCAAGCGTTATGATTTACGGCGGATGTGAAATTGGATCCAATGTCATCATTCATGCCAACTCCGTAATCGGAGCGGACGGATTCGGATATGTCCATACGATGGAAAAACAGGAGAAAATCCCGCAAGTCGGTAATGTCATTATTGAGGACGACGTTGAAATTGGCGCGTGCGTAACCATAGACCGCGCGACGATAGGCTCAACCCGCATTTGTAAAGGTGCTAAAATTGATAACCAAGTTCAGATCGGACACAATGTAACGATCGGACCCCACACAGTGATATCCGCGCAAAGCGGCGTTTCAGGAAGCTCAAAAGTTGGGGCACACGTCACAATGGGCGGCAAGGCCGGTCTCGGCGATCATGTCACAATTGGCGATTGGACCATGGTTGGCGCGGGATCCGGAGTCCCCAGCGGTAAAAAAATTCCGGCAAAGCAGATTGTTTTTGGAGAACCTGCCAGGCCCTATCACGAAGCCCGCAAACAAATCGCGGCTCAGCTTCGCGCGGCAGAAACATTGGAAGATTTGCGAAGACTTAAAGAAAAAGTGCAGGAACTTGAAAAAGCTTTATCAAGACTTGCGGATCAGACTTAAAAACTCGCTTCTCACCCGGTCAGAATTTCTAAAACTTCCCAGCATCGCGCTTGTTACTGTGTAAGAGTTCTTCTTTTCAACGCCGCGCATTGCCATGCATAAATGAAATGCTTCGATCACCACACCCACCCCGCGCGGAGCAAGCGCCTCCATAAGCGACTCGGCAATCTGCATCGTTAAACGCTCTTGAACCTGCAGACGTTTAGAAAAAATATCTACCACACGGGGAATTTTTGAAAGGCCGATGATTTTTCCATTAGGGACATAAGCCACATGTGCCTTTCCGTAGAAGGGCAGCAAATGATGCTCGCAAAGCGAAAAAACCTCAATATCCTTAACCACAACCATCTCGTCATAAGGTTCTTGGAACACGGCATTATTAAGAATTTTTTTAACGTCCTGCCGATAGCCTTGCGTCAAATACTTGAGACTTGCCGCGACGCGTTGAGGAGTCCTCAGCAGACCCTCACGCGAAGGATTTTCTCCGAGATGGGACAGGAGCTCGCGGATATTATCTGAAATCTTCGCCATTTCCTCGGCGCCTTTTTTAGAAACAACCGTATTTTTTGTTTTCATTTAGACCGCCTGTTTAGACAAACATTCTTCAAGAATTTTTCCCGCTTTTAAAAACGCCCGCGCCGGTTCAGATTGAGGCGCTGATTCAACAATAGGCCGGCCCAAATCGCCGCCTTCACGGATATGCGGATCTAGCGGAATATGCCCGAGAAAAGGGACCTGGAACTGAGCCGCGGATTTCTCACCTCCGCCTTTTCCAAAAACTTCGCCCGTCATATTTTCAATCACGCCAAGAATTGGTACATTGGTTTTCTGAAACATCACGACACCTTTTCTCACATCCATCAGCGCGACTTCCTGAGGGGTTGTCACAATCACAGCCCCGGAAAGCGAAACCGTCTGCACCAAAGAAAGCTGAACATCTCCGGTTCCCGGAGGCAAATCGACCAACAAATAATCCAGTTCACCCCAAGCCACTTTTTGAAAAAATTGAGTCACCGCGCTATGCAGCATGGGTCCGCGCCAAACCATCGGCTGATCAGGCGGAACAAGCACGCCCATCGAGATCATTTTGATGCCAAATGCTTCTACAGGAATCATTTTATCTTCATCATTGACGGAAGGACGCGTTTCATGGCTCACTCCAAGCATTAAAGGAATGTTCGGACCATAAATATCAGCATCCATAAGTCCCACGCGGTTTCCATTTTTCGCTAAGGCCAGCGCGAGATTCACCGCCACCGTGCTTTTGCCTACCCCGCCTTTTCCGCTCGCAATGGCAATCACGTGCGCAATCCCAGGGATTTCCATTTTTGAAGCGGGAGAGCCCGCGCCTTTGCGCGCTGCCGCCGAAACCTGCACGGAAACTTCTTTCGCTCCGCGCGCGGTAATTTTTGTCCGGATTTCATTCGAAATCGCGTTTTTCAAAGCAACTGAGCCCGCCGTCATTTCAAGACCAATTAAAACGTGATCTCCTTCCACACGGACTTCCTTCACCATTCCAAGCGATACGACATCCCGCTTCAATTCAGGGTCCAAGACTTCCTTTAAAGTTTCCAGTACTTGATCTTTTGAGATGCTCATTTTTACCGCCCCTTAATTTTTTCCGGCCGGAGCAGCCGCGTGCTTTGCATTCCGCAGCCGTCCCGACAGATTTTCTAACTCATCCATCAAAACGTTTATCATTTCACGCGTCGTGCCGCGCCCAAAACTAAACCGAAGTGAAGCCCGGGCTTCTTCATCGGAAAGGCCCATCGCTTTTAAAACATGAGAAGGTTCATTCGCGCCGCTCATACAAGCGGATCCCATCGAAACACAAATCCCCTTTTGATCCAGCGCGATAAGCATTGTCTCCGCATCGACGCCTTGGAAACAAATATTGCTGGTATTAGGAATCCGGGGACATCCCCGGCCGTTAATTTTAATCTGCGGAACTCTCGCGGATAACTTCTCTTCGAATTCATCCCGCAAATCAGAAATTCTTTTTGCTTCTTGCTGAAAATCACGCAGAACAACTTCTGCCGCCGCCCCAAAACCCGCGATCCCAGGCACGTTTTCCGTTCCCGCGCGCCGGCCGCGCTCCTGGCTGCCGCCCCAAATCAGCGGATGCAGCGAAACCCCTTTCCTGACATACAAAACGCCAATCCCTTTTGGCCCATAGAGTTTATGCGCCGACAAAGAGACAAAATCAATCATTCCAGCAGATAAATTCACGGAAATTTTACCGGCAGCCTGCACGGCATCCGCATGAACCAACGCGCCTTTCGCGCGGGCAAGGCGCGCGATTTCTTCAATGGGAAAAATCACGCCCGTCTCATTATTCGCCCACATCAGTGAAACCAAAGCCGTTTGATCATTCAAGGCCGCTTTGTAATCATCCATGCGCAGCTGGCCTTGAGAATCAACACCGACTTCGATCACCTCATAGCCTTCTTTCGCGAGCTGTCGGCAAAGCCTTAGCACGCTTGAATGTTCTACTGCGCTGGTCAAAATCCTTTTGCGCGGATTATCCGCGAGCGCGGAGCGAATTGCGGCATTATTACTTTCTGTGCCGCCGCTGGTGAACACAATTTCGCTGTCATCTTTTGCGCTGAGTAAAACCGATATCGAGTGACGGGCAGTACGCATCATCTTCGCGGGATTCCGGCTCAATTGATGAGCACTGGCCGGATTTCCAAAATCTTCTTTTAAGAAGGACTCCATGGCCCGAAAGGCTTCAGGGGCAACAGGCGTCGTGGCGTTATAGTCAAAATAATAAGTTTTCATAGGATTAGAGATGATACGCCCGTCCTTAGGTTTTGTCGCTGCTCCAATAAAATGTCAACAGAACCTGAGAGCTTTGGCTTACAAGGGATCCAAAGGAATGCGAGAGCAGGCGGGCATTATCCCATTTTGGGGGGTGAAAATCAATTTAATACCAAGCGCGGGATTGGCTACGAAAATGAGCGTTTTTTAGGGCTTGGCGGCTTCGTTATTATAGTATCGATTGTAAGTTGTATAGTAGTGGCGGGAGTAACCGCTATGGCGTTCTTTTTCAATATCCACCATATTCAAAACGACCCCAATAATTTTAATGCCCGATTTATCTAAGTGCTTTTGGGTATGTTTGATCAAATCAGACGGGGTGCGGTTTGCTCCGATAACCATAACCATTTGTCCCAAGAGGCCGCCTACCACGAAGCTATCTCCGATTCCAGTTAAAGGAGGGCAATCCACAATCACACGGTCATAATTTTTCCGAGCTTCCGCGAGAAATGTTTTCATTCTTTCCGACCCTAAAATTTCTCCCGGATTCGGCGACATCGGACCGCTGGTAATCACGCTGAGATTTTCAACAAAAGTTTCCTTCACCACAGCATCCAAGTTAATATTGCTGGTTAAATAATTCGATAAGCCCACAGAATTATCCATTTTAAAAGCTGAATGAAGAGTAGGCCGTCTCAAGTCACAGTCCACAAGCAAAGTTTTATTTCCATCCATAGCAAGCGACACACCAATATTATGGGACACAAAGCTTTTTCCCTCATGAGGCAAACAGCTTGAAAACATGAGCACCTTGAGAGATTCCGGGGGTGCAGAAAAGTTAATCGCCACGCGCAAATAGCGGAAGGATTCAGCAATATTGGAGCTTTTTCCATAATAACTGATAAGCGCGCGTTTATCTTTGGGAACAATCTTTTCTTTAAGAAGAGGCACGGGGCCTAAAAATGGGAGATTCGCGATGCCTCTGCGCTCAAAATCTTCCATTGAATGGATGGTATCATCAAAATAATCAAGAAGAATGACAATTAAAATGCTTAAAAACAATTCAACGATCGCCGCAATAATGACAATTTGCTTGCGGTTATTCGGCAGAGGCCCTTTGGGCGGCTTCGCTTCTTCAATGATACGCGCCGCACCTAATCGATGTTTACCTTCTGCCTGCGACTTCAACCCCTCAATAATTCTTGAACGCTCATTTTGGATACTTTCTTCCAAAAACTTCAGGTTCGCCCGCGCTTTGATAATCACGGGATGTTTTTCGCGGTATTGCCGGAGCAGCAAATCGAGATCGGAATCCAATGCGGATTTTTTTTCCCGCAATGCCCGAAGAGTTTCATCCGTGCGCAAAGCCGGCAAACTCTCAATTAGCTGTTCACGCGTCACTTGCCGCACCCCGCCCATGGGGTCTTCGATTGAAATTTTTTCCTTGGGATCGCTGCCTTCTTTTGGAAGCCAATTCAGAATTTCTTTGGAATAATACAGCGCGTCTTCAAAGTTTTTTCGAATATAGGACCTTGCGATGGAATTCGCGATGCTTTGTGAAAGCTTTGGGTCATCCGATGTAACCCACAAATTAAAAAGCCGGCTGTTTCCGATACGCTTAACAAGCAGCATACCTTTTACACGGTCGGCAAGAAGATCTTCATTATCAGTATTATAATAATCTTTCAGCCTTAGCTCCTGCACAACCCCATTTAGAACTGAAGGGCTTCGCATAATTTCAATTTGCGTATTGTAATAATCCTCGCCCATCGCTTGACCTTCCGGACCATCGACGGCCACTTCAGCCCGCGCGGCACTTTCAGGCTTTTCAATCATGAGCTGCGTCACGGCCTGGTACCGGTCAGGAATCTTGGAGGCGTAAATCGAGGCAAGCGTCACCGTAATCACCAGGAAAGTGATAATGACATAGATGCTTTTTCTGACGAGAAAAAGATAGTACTTTAAATCTATCGGCTTCTCTTCTTCTTCCATCAGATATTCGCCGGGCTTGCCGCTCATAGAATCACTAACCTCCTTTCTTTAAAATAAACTTTCGGAAACATTAATTGCATCTCCGGGCTCTAACTCAATGTCCTGATCTTTACCGCTAATAATTGAATCAGCGTTCGCAGATAAAATTTGGCTTTTACCGCTTCCCTGCCTGACAATTTTTATTTTTTTGATATTAGCGACTTCCGTAAATCCCCCCGCTAAAGCAATTGCCTGAAGCAATGTCAGCTTGCTCGATCCCGGCGGCAGTTCGTATGGCCCAGGCTTCTTCACTTGCCCTAAAATAACGATGGATTGCTTTTTGTGCTGCTGGACTTCAATCACAACCTCAGGATTTACCAAATAATCTTTATCAATTATGGCAACAAGATATCTTTCAGCCTCAACTACACTTTTACCTGCAATTTGGACTTTGCCTACGAGCGGCAAGGTAATGTTTCCCTCTGAACTGACTTCCGTTTGTCCGCCTTTAATATATTCGTCTTCAGGATAAATTTTAATGGTCACCACATCGCCGTTTTGAAGGATATAGGTATCATCCACATCATTTTCCGGATCTTTTACTTTTGCGATCGGCTTTACTTTTTCCATGGGTTTAGATTTAACCGCCGAAGAAGTTTTTGGAGCCGCGCTTGACGCGCTGGACTTTTTAATCGGCGGCGTCGGAATGTCATCCACACTAGGAGTCCGCTTAACCTCTGGTTTCTTGGGCGCACTCGATGAGTTTTCGGTTTTCATAATCCGATCATAAGCATCAGTATCTAAAGAAGCATAGGCCGGTACAGCTGCGGTAAAGCACACCACAGCCACTGCGGTTGTAACCACGTAAAGAAATCTTTTTATTATAGAAACCATATCCAATCTCCTTAAAACGTCAGCCGCATACTCGCTTTATAAAGATGTGATCTGTAAAAATCATTTTCTTCATTTCCGACCCGGTATGAAAATGTGTACCCTAACGTTAAAATCATCCAACGCCGAATAACATAATTGATCGTCAACGAAAGCGGGAAAGATATCTGCTGCGTCTCAGTTTCTTCATCTACCGTTGTTTGAGCTTTCGTTTTATTTCTCGAAATATTCGCTGAAAAATTTGCGGTGAACTTATTGGTCAGCCGGCTATTTAGTGACCAAGTTAAGCTGTCATTATAGTAATGCGAATCTGTTTTAGAGATTTCATGCTCTCCGTCATCCGGACTTCCTGAGACCAAATCTGAAGTCGTATTTTGCAATGAGCGAATCGCCTGAATGGTTGTCTGCGTTTTCGATGTCAGCTGCCAAATATATCCGGCTCCAAGAGTAAGCCCAGTGCTTTCCGCCGTATCCGCAGATTTCGGAGTTTGTTTATCATAACCAAAATTAATATTTGCCGAAGACTTTCTCGTAATACGCCCCAAATAACCCAAATTGAAATTCAAAGAATTAGAGTCACCTGTTTTTGTGACACTGCGGCTGCCTCCAAATGTTACCCCCATTGAGATTCTGCTTTTAGGCGTAATATTCCAAAACCCGGCCGGCGCGAAAGTATAGTTCGCTCCGGAATCTTGATCGAAAGCTTCCTGCGCGAAAATGCGCCGCGTCCAGGCCAAACCGGTATTAAGCGAAAGCTTCTTCGAAAAAGCCCAGTTCCACGCGGATTGATTATTAACGTCCCAGCGGATTTTCGGCTCATTAATTTCAGGGCTTTTTGAACTATTGCGCGAAATAATGGAGTTCGATGACTGGGTCAGCTTGCGGAAATATTTTCTACGGTAACGCAGACGGAAATCCCCCTGCCACGCGTCGCCTTCGGGGAATTCCCAGCTCCAATGCCGGTTACCGCCCAGCTCAAGTCTCAAATCTGTTTTTCGTCCTGACAAATCAAACAACGCGGTACCAGTCGTATCAAAAAGAGAATCATCTTTTTCCTGACGCAAAGGCAAACGCGAGATATTGGTGTCGTAGGTATAATCTCCGCTAAGTTCCATCTTAAAGCGGTCGCGTTTAGGCAGATTCAAAAGCTGTTTTTTCAAGCCTTCCATCTCCTTAGATACTTCTTTGGATGTGTCTACATCCTTTAACTTTTTAAGCTGCTTTTGTTTTGTTTTCAGCATACGATTCAGCTCTTCCGCCTCGGCCAGCTTATTTTTTTTATCCGCGTTAATGTGCTCATCCTGAAAATCCTTTAAGTCCTGCTCTTCAATCTCATCATATCTCTCAGCGTTTCCGACGACAGAAAACGCTTTTTCTTCAAATGCGCCAAAAACTCCTAGAAAAGAGAGGACCATAATGCTTGCCGTCCCTAATCGCCGCAATTTCACCCTTATTGTTCCTTTAAGTTAACCATCTCAGGGGCAGCCCCCGCAGATATTTGACTGAGGTTGTGTTCCGCAACGGTAAATTGCGGCGTTAGTTTTTGCGACTCTTGGAATTTCGCTTCAGCTTCCTTAACTCTTCCCAGCCACCAAAGCGCGTAACCCATATTATTTAAAACTTTTGATTTTAAAAAATTTTCTCTTCGGGATAATTTGGTTTCCAGCACAAGCAGCAAATCCAACGCTTCCTGATATCGGTTGCTGCCGAGATAAATACAGGCTAAATTAAAACGGGCCGGCACATAATTGGGATTACGCTCGAGCGCGGCTCGGTACATCGTAATGGTTTTTTCATCATTTTTTGTAAAACTATTTACATAGCCAAGAACCGATGTCGTGTATTCATCGCTCCGAAGCTGATAACCTTTTAACGCGTACGCTTGGGCTTGATCATAATCGCCAAACAGCAAATAAATAGTTGAGAGCCCTGACATCGTCCATGCATCATCGGGCATCACTTTTTCATATTCCCGCATCAAATTAAAAGCAACCTGAACGCGGCCTGCTTGCAAGGCTTGAAAAGCCCGGTCCCGCAAACTCACTTTGCGAATGTCCTGTAATCCCTCTTTTAGTTCCGTAAAATCAGCTAAGTTCAGGTTTTGGTCCAATCCCTCTAGGAGATTTTCGCCCTTTTCCGCGTCCCCTGTCTCAAAAAAATAAATGCTGGATTGCTCTAATTCCGAAAGCGAAAGCCATGCTTCCTTGGCGATGTCTACCGAAGCAGGAATGCTGTTTGTTTCTTCAGAAATTTTTTCGTACTGCGCCAAAGCCTTCGGAATATCTTTTTTCAAATAATATAGATCCGCGAGCTGAGCTTTCAACCCAAGCCCAAGCTCTTTGCTTAGCTCAGGATTATCCAGCAGCTCTTCTAAAACCTTTGCCCCGTCTTCATAGCGGGCGCTCATCTTATACAGCCAGCCCAAATAAAATTTTGATTTTCCCCGGATTTCGGGGTTCTTTGATTCTGATAGTTCTTTTAGGCTCTTTTCAGCTTCCGCAAATCGGTAAACCGAAAGGTATGTAACCCCAAGTTTTAAACGCGCGTTTTCCTTAGACTCAGCGCTCGCCGCTGAGGACTCTACGATCCCTTCAAGCTCCTTAATTAAACTTTGCCGTTTTTTTAAAGTGTCTATGCGCGCGCGCCAATTAGCCGCGATCTGATCTTCCTGCCCGCCGGCATGTGTTTTCTGAACACGTTCAAGAAGATCATCCGCATCATCCAGCTTATTATCACGGATCAAAAGCTGAGAAAGAGCGATCATGACAAACCCGCGATCAGGGTGCTGAGGATATAGCCCCATAAATTTTTTATATAATTCTTGAGCATCCGCGTACTTACCGCTTTTTTCTTTTTCCTCGGCCTGACTTAAAAGAAAAATGCTCGCATAGTCAATCTTCCCTCTTGATACTTCTTTCTTGCTTGAAGATTTCTCGGCGAGATAAGTCCAAAAAGAATAAAAACGGGCATAAATCTCATCCATCGCTTTAAGAATCGCTCCCCGGCTTTGCTTACGTAATTTAGCCGCTTTTTGCAGATAAAATTTCGCGCGCTTTTCACCCGCCCGAGTTTCAACTTCATCAAGAGACCGTGAAGCGGCATTGAGCAGCATAATATTTTCATAATCCGGTTTTTCCTGCTGCGCTTCTTCAAGGGCCAAGTCCTGAATCATCGATTGATAAACTTTTTGGGCGATGGGAGAAGCCGTCTTAACTTGTTCGCTGGTAAGCGTTAATGTCTTTTCAAGATTTTGAAGCGAATAATCCATGAGGAAATTTGTGTAGAGAGAAAAGGAGATGGCGATGACCGCCACGATGGCGACAAATAAAATAAACCACTTTAGTACCCTGCTCAAGGGACCCCCTTGGTTTAGCAACCTAGCTATAATAATTAGTTACTACTAGCAAATGATAACAGATGATAGAAGATACGTCAATTATCCTATTTATTATCGGCTATACCCTTAATTAAGTTTCGTTTAAAATAGACGTAAATATAACCTATTATGACACAAGAAGTTAAGCCCCATATAGCACATTTAAGGACAAATCTCTTCACCCGGATCATGCTGAGACTGTCCATTCCCCTCCTCATTCTTGGGGCCCTCTTCATTGGAATTCATCTCACGACCCAAATTGGCACACTCAACGAAATTCAAAAATTTGAAAGCCGCTGGGCAGTTCAGGGAGTACAGGCAAATCTCATAAAACTTTTTCAAGAGCAAGATCCGCTGGAAAATCTCGATACCTTAGAAACACAGCTAAAAAACTGGCAAAAACTATACCGCTTTGAAGATATAAATATCTGGAACGTCTTTGAGAAAAAAGCACTCTTTGAAAACAACAGCCAGCTCGCCTGGACAGAACAAGATAATCTGGCGATCAATGAAAGCCTTCATCAGCAGTCCATTGGGAATCCCTATCTTATTCGAGTCGAGCGGATCCGCGGAAAAATTTTCGCTTATATCCCAATAGAACAAATCACCGCAAACCCGGACGCTGCTTTAGGTAAACAATTTTTTGTCGCAAGAATCGCATTTTCACTCGTTAATTTAGAAAAAAGCTTTCAGTCTTCACGCCAAACTCTTATTTTTATTTTTATTTTTGTCATTTTAACGGGAGCTGTCATTGGAAGAAGCCTCGCGAAATCCATCATACAGCCGATTAAAAAACTCAATCGTGCAACGCATGAAATCATGAAGGGCAATTTGAATTTGCGCGTCGACGTGAGAACCGGTGATGAACTTGAAACACTCGCGGAAACATTTAACCACATGATCGACGCAATGAAAGAAATTAAAGAACGCGCCTCAGACGCCAACCCGCTTACCCAGCTGCCCGGCAACCAAGCCATCTATCACGAAATCAAGAAGCGCACTTTTGAACGCCAAAAATTTGTTTTCTTTCACGCGGATCTAAACCATTTCAAAGTCTTTAATGATCATTTCGGTCTTGCCCGCGGCGACCAGGCCATTATCAAAACAGCTGAAATTTTAAAGAAGGTGACCAAACAGTATGGTTCTCCGGATGATTTTGTGGGCCATCAAGGCGGTGACGATTTTGTGATCATCACGAAACCCAACCATGCCAAGCAAATCGGCCAGGAAGTCTGCAGAATTTTTGATATTGAAGCACGCAACGCGCTCTACCGGAAAGAAGATCTCGACGCGGGATTTACGCTGCACATTGACCGCCGTGGAGGCGAAGAATCGGGCAAGGAAGAAGTGAAGAAATTCCATCTACTCTCCATCGCGCTCGCGGGCGTTTCAAACGCCAAGAAAGACATTGCTGATTATTTCAACTGCATGACCCTCGCCGCGGACGCAAAAAAAGCCGTCAAGCAATTCGCCGAAAGCACTTACATCATTCAGGAATAACTGGGCTAGATTTTTTCCGGCGGAACAGTCCCGTAAAGAAGCCAATCGAGAATCATCTCATTCCATTCCGATTTATACTCGTGTCCCGTATTTGAGGCTATTACCAAATCCGCTTTTCCGTGACTTTCTCGAATCCAGCCGACATACTGCTCAATACTTGAGGATTGCGGATTATCTTGCTCTCCATGAATAAAAAGAAATGGGGGTAAACCAGACAAATCTTTACCTTTCATCCACCATTCGTAAGTTTGAGTGCCCACCGACACCGCTTTCTTCCAAAACTTCGGCTGATCCTGAACAATCCATCTCTCAACAATCGACCCTGAAGACATCCCTAAGATGTACACCCGATCGGGATCTATAGGATATTGGTTCATTAGTGAGCGGATTAATTCAGTGTATTCTCCGACATCTTTTGCACCTCCCTGAACTAACCGATCGATATTCGGTGCTGCAAGCATCAAACGATGTTTAGTCGCTATACCTTTCCAACGGCCAATATAATCCTCTCCGCTTTCGCCATCTCCATGCAAAAGCATCAGCAATGGAAATTTTTCATTTTCTTTCGGATTTAAAAAATGCAAAAGCCGATAACGCAGCTTATACAGCTTACTGGGCTCGCTGTTTGGAAAATACTCATAATTCAAAGAACTGATTTTATATTCTTTAGGTTTTTTTGAAAATCCACTTTGAGTTAGAATTAAACTCAACGATAGAAAAAAAATAGGGAGGGATTTTAAACTCATCTACTCAGCTTAAGTATGTTTAAACTCTTTGCTGGAAAAAGCAAGGCTCGCGCCCATAAACGCGTAGAGAATAAAAGACGTTGTGAAGCGTTGGAGAAGCTCATTAACCGCTCCATGGCCCAGCATCATTACCACCGAACAAACAAGCGATACGGCAGCAAAAAACTGAAACCGGCTATTGGTTTTCAATAACCTCCATATCACCTCTACAAAATAGACCGCTAAAAAGATAAAATACAAAACAGCTCCCTTCCCTTCTTCAGCCAAAATTTGGAAATAATGGCTTAAGGCAAAAGCTTTCGCGAACTGATACCGCTCATATCCCTTTTCATGCTCAAGACTTTTAACGCCTTCCATATATCCCGCGTAACCAACTCCCCAGACAGGGTTTTTTTCATAAAGCTTGAGAGCATTTTGCTTGCCCGCAATATTGCTATAAATGCTTGCGCCCTTATGATATGCCTCTTCAGGATTTATCTCTGCTGCCTCCTGCTCTATTTGTAGAGTCTGCATTTCTTTTTGGAGTTTATCTAAATTCCCTGTCCATAAAAAAAAGGCTCCGCCTGCCGCAAGAACACCGGCAAGGATGACCCCCGTGAGTAGAGACGGGTATTTCAAGAAAATAGCGGTTAGAAATAGAAAAATAGCACCTGCAAAAACAGCAACTCCCGCGCGGGATTGAATCAAAAGAACAACCGATCCAATCACACCCGCAAAAACAAAAAATAGAACAGCGCTATTTAATAACATCGGATTAGGAGAAGCTTGACGGTGTTTTTCTCTTGGTTTAAGCGTATCTATCCAAGCCAGAAAAAGATAAAGGGCGTATCCCAGCACCGGCATAAACCCTGCTCCGATGATTGTGCTAACATTGTTTGGATGCGCAAAACGCGAAAAAATAAGTTGCGACAGCCCATTCACCGCATAAAAAAATGGGAGAAAAAATCCGCTCTTACCATCCGCTCCCCGGTACCCTAAACTGCCGTTCTCAAGCAGCCCCGGAATCGCGTTGAGCGCGATAAAAACACACACCCCCATGACAGTTAAAAGATAAAACACCGCCGTTTTTCTTTGTTTAAACAAAGCGGACGCTAACATAAAAACTCCAAGATGGGCGCCCCACCACATAGGCGAGACAATAAATTTTTTCGCCAAAATTAAACTTTGCTCATCTTTTAGGAAGAAGAGGGCGTAACCGGCCCTGAATATTTCGAAAAGAAAAAAAAGAAAAAAACACCAAAACGAAAAAGGTAGGGTCTTAATCGTGCTCCATTGATCTCGGAAAGCAATGAAAATAAAAATGCCAGCCGTAAGAAATAACCAAGGTAGGCGAAACACCATTTGAATCGGCAGATCATATCCCAAAGCGAGATAGGAAGCCCCTATCAGCCCAAGAAATGAAAACGTAACGATTTTTTTAATTGATTCAATCATTCAGATGATTGGGGTTATTCAATAATATCATTGCAAAGCTTAGT
>CAZEFF010000010.1:0-3481 GCA_964511315.1 uncultured bacterium
GAGTTCGGGCAAAGAAGAATTGTGATCGAATGTAATGTCCGAGGCCGTGATATTGAGAGTTTTGTGGAAGAAGCGCAGAAAGCGATTGATAAGGATGTGAAACTTCCGAGCGGTTATTACCTTGAATGGGGCGGCACCTTTCAGCAGCTTCGGAGCGCGCGGCAAAGGCTCATGATTGTTGTGCCGACTGCTCTTTTCGTTATCTTCGTGCTGCTCTATTCCGCTTTTGGATCTTTGCGAAGTGCTTTAATAGTCTACTCCGGAATTCCTCTTGCTGCAGTTGGGGGAATTCTTGCGCTCTTTATCCGAAGAATTCCTTTCAGTATTTCTGCCGGGGTGGGATTTATCGCTCTCTTTGGTGTCGCTGTTTTAAATGGATTGGTGATGGTGTCTTTTATCAATAAATTGCGGAAGGAAAATAAATTAAAAATTCCGGAGGCTGTGAAGGAAGGTGCTCTTACGCGATTTCGGCCTGTGCTCATGACAGCCCTCGTTGCAAGTCTTGGGTTTATCCCGATGGCTATTTCTCATGGGGCAGGAGCTGAGGTCCAGCGACCACTTGCTACGGTTGTTATTGGCGGCCTAATTTCATCTACTTTTTTGACTCTGCTTGTATTGCCCGTCCTTTACAAACGATTTGAAAAAGAAGAGACTATTGATTAATGAGGAGTTTAAAACATGAGCGAACATAGCCATTCACACAGCAAAAAGCATAAGGGGCATGATCATTCACACGCTCATTCCCATGGCATCATAGATCCGTCCATCGTCAGTCATGAACGCGGTCTTTGGGCCGTAAAGTGGTCGTTTATAGCCTTGATGATAACGGCGATACTTCAGCTTATCGTTGTTATTGCGTCAAACAGTATCGCTCTCCTGGCAGACACAATTCATAATTTCGGAGATGCGGCTACGGCCATTCCGCTCGGCGCTGCTTTTCTATTTGCAAGATTGAAACCGAGTAAACGATTTACTTATGGCTATGGCCGCATTGAAGACCTCGCCGGTGTTATGGTTTTGTTATTGATTTTTTTTAGCGCAGTTGTGGCGGGATATGAAGCAGTGCAAAGATTCTTTCATCCCGAGGCTGTGCATCATTTAGGGGTTGTCATTTTAGCCTCGATTCTTAGCTTCGTAGGAAATGAAGGTGTTGCGATTTTTAGAATTAAAGTAGGAAAGGAAATTGGGAGCGCGGCACTTATAGCAGACGGTCATCACGCCAGAGTTGACGGCTGGGCGAGTCTTTCAGTAATCGCAGGAGCGCTTGGAGTTCAATTTGGATTTCCTTTAGCCGACCCCATTGCCGGTTTTGTAATCACAGCTTCGATTCTTCTTATTGTGTGGAGTTCGGGGAAAGAAATTTTTACTCGTATGCTTGATGGCGTTGATCCTGATGTGTTGGATGAGGTCACTCATGCAGCGGAGCATGTGACAGGAGTAAAAAAAGTTGATGAGATCAAAGCCCGTTGGGTGGGACATAAGCTTTGTGTGGAGCTAAATATCGCCGTAAAAAATGATGCGTCTGCAAAAGAGGGGCATGAAATCGCAAAAGCGGTTCGCCATGAACTTCTTCATCATCTCCCTCATTTGGGCCATGTCATGATTCACGTTGATACGGAAAGCGATTTTGGGGGTGAGCATTACAGGATTGGCCAGCATCGGCATGGCAACTTCCCAGTGCACTCTCATGAATGAAAAACTCTAGGTTGAGATGAGTACTCAAAAAACCCATTGGGAAAATGTTTATAAAAATAAAAAACCCGATGAGGTAAGCTGGTTTCAGTCTCACCTAAGTAAATCACTTGAGCTAATTTTTGAATCAAAAATAAGCCATGAAGCACAAATTATCGATGTGGGCGGTGGTGCCTCCACCCTTGTTGATGATTTGCTCCAAAAAGGTTTTAGAAATATATCCGTCTTAGATATCTCAGGGGTCGCGTTAGAAATTTCAAAAAAGCGACTGGGGAGTGAGGCTGAGAGAGTAAATTGGATTGAAGGCGATATCACTACAGTACAGTTACCTGAATACCATTACGATCTATGGCATGATCGGGCTGTTTTTCATTTTCTGAGAAAAACAAAAGACCAAAAAGCTTATTTCGAAATTCTTAGAAAATCACTTAAGCCGGGAGGAGTGGTGATTATCGCGTCCTTTGGTCTTGAAGGACCTCAGAAATGCAGCGGCCTTGATGTTATGCGTTATAGTCCTGAAACACTGCAAAAGGAATTAGGCGAAAACTATTGCCTCACTGAAAGTTTAAAAGAGTCTCATCAAACTCCTTTTGGAACTTGCCAAGAGTTTGTTTATTGCAGCTTTCGAAAAATTGCTTAGCTCTATTAATTCGAGCCTTTGAACAATTTTAAATTCGCCAATTGCCATATTTAATATCATAGTGCTCTAGCGCGGAGCCCTTCCGCAAAGGAGAGACTATGAAACTCATCTGTAAATCATGTAAGAAGCTCATCGGTGAAATCGCCCCACTTGAAGATCTCAAAGAAGCCAAAGCCAAATGCACAGAGTGTCTCAAGAGAGAAAAAGATGCTGAGATAATGCGTCTGTTAGAAGTTCCGTTGTCTGAGAAGAAACCCAAAGACCGAGTCGTTTATTTTTAGAATGGTTTGCAGGGGCTTTTAACTATTTCAGGCAAGGAAACCAAGGATCTTGGTTTCTGGGGAATCTTATTTGAAGGAAGAGATTTTCTTTGTTGTGAGAAAACGCGAAAAGATTTCGAGAAATTCCTAGAAAGTCTGCCAACGGATGAAGTTGAAGTTACCTTTCTTCATTCGATGGAAGTACATCTTGATCCATCCCGTCCGAAAAAGAAAAAGTATGCCCGCCCACTTCCAAATGAACCCAAGCCCGAATCAGTTAACTATAACTGCACTGTGCGTGGAACGAAAGATTTTGCGAGGCATGTCTTTAAAAATAAAGAAGATCAGCTGAATCAATACATCGATATCATTTGGCCGATTGCTGAGCGCCTTGCTCGAGAAGAGCGAAAACTAAAAGCCGCGAATCAAAACCAAACCGTTGACCAACCTAAACCATAATGGAGAAGGCAATGTTAAACGAAAAAAAGATATTAACCCGGGCGCAGCTTTACGACCTTGTTTGGTCAACGCCCATGTTTGAACTCTGCAAGCAGTTTTATTTATCGGATAACGGACTTCGGAAGATTTGTAAGAAATATATGATTCCGATTCCGAAGATGGGGCATTGGCAGAAGGTGAGGTTCGGGAAGCCTCCGAAGAAGCCTATCCTTCCTGATTATAAAGGCGAAAATAAAATCCTTATTAAAATGATGCCCAGAATAAAAGAGATGCTCGAGCCATCACAGCTTATTTCAGAACTCATCCCTGTGCCGGAGCAAGTTTCTAAATTCCATCCGCTCATTAAACAGACAAAAAGACTGTTTAAGGAAACCAGTAAGGACAAAGGGCGATACAGAGTAGGGCGAAATGAAAAGGCTCTAGATATACG
>CAZEFF010000010.1:3491-17255 GCA_964511315.1 uncultured bacterium
GAAAGTCTTTCGAGAGCGTTGAAAATTATGGATACGATAATTAAGGCTCTGGAAAGCAAAGGAGTGCAGGTTGCTATTGAAAGCGAACAGGATCAAAAGGCATTTACTTGCGCTCATATTGACGGAGAGAAAGTGATTTTTGGTTTGGAAGAGAGATTGAAGATTATAAGGATCAAAAATCCGAAATACAGTTGGATGGATACGGAGTTTGTTCCTACCGGATCGCTTTCACTTTGCATCAAGAGCTATTTCTTGAGCGGCTGTCAGACTAAATGGTCTGATGGAAAGCAAGATAAGTTGGAGCAGAAAATAACCTCTTTTCTGAACGGTCTCTTTTTTGCTGCTGCATATATCAAAAAGGAAAGCTTGAGGCGAGAAGAGGAAAGTAAGCGTTGGGCAGAAGAGCGAAAAGAAAACGAACGAAAAACTCAGGAGCTGGAAGAAGAAAAGAAAAAGATTCAGCTGCTTGAACAGCAGGCTGAATCGTGGCGAAAAAGTCGACTCATTAAAGCTCTTGTGAGAGATGCAGTAAAACGGCAAGGGACCTATTCTTCGAGCAGTTTTGACAAGTGGGTGACTCGGGCGCGAGCATATGCCGAACAGCTTGATCCTTTGAGGTCGTTGCCCCTTAAAGAGCCGACCCCTTAAGCTTGAAATGTCCACCGCGAAGAGGGCGGACATAGGTCATCTGATTCAGCAATAATGAGTTAAAGAAAAATCAACGTCCGAATACCGGACAAAGCGGACATTTCAGGGGGCTTCATACTGACATGCTTGCTCGGGCGACATGGGCTCTATGAAGCAATCTCTAAATGGGGTAGGCAAAGTGGCTGTCTCTTCATATAATAAGGCCGAATTCTGGAGATAAGCGATTCATACCCACATTCTCCGGCAGCCATTTTAAACCGTGCTGAATATCACCGTTTGCAGCGGTTACTTCATATCTATTTTAATTAATTCCAATCGAGGCGCATAAGGATGAATAAAATTTTATTTGCAGAAGCTGCTGAGAGTTGGGAGCGGGAATATCTTGAATCCAAGATAGCGGGGATTGGAGACTTGATTTTCGCGAGCCAGGGCGTTCCCTCCGCCGCCATTCCTCTTAAAGAGGTCAGCATTCTTTCAACATTTATACGGTCAAAGGTTGGCGCGAAGGAGATTGAATCTGCTCCGAATCTGAAATTTATCTGCACGCGGTCGACCGGATTTGATCATATTGATATTCAAGCTGCCAAGAAAAAAAATATTCCGGTTTCAAATGTGCCTGTCTACGGCGAAAATACAGTCGCGGAACACACCTTCGCTTTAATTCTCTCGCTTTCCAGAAATTTGCGCCGCGCCTATTTTAAAACAAAAGAAGAGAATTTTTCTCTCGATGGGCTTATGGGTTTTGACCTTAAGGGAAAAACCATCGGTGTGGTGGGGACGGGAAATATTGGTTTGCATGTGATCCAGATGGCAAGGGGATTCAATATGCAAGTCATTGCTTTTGATGTGAAGCAGAATACGTTTCTCGCGGATGTGCTTGGCTTTAGTTATGTTTCTTTTGAGGAGCTTCTTGCTTCATCGGATATCATTTCTCTTCATGTGCCTTATATGCCGGGCACGCATCATCTGATTAATAGCCGCAATATTTCAAAAATTAAACCCGGAGCAGTTTTGATTAACACGGCGCGCGGCGGATTGATTGAAACCGAGGCGCTCGTTAAGGCGCTGGACCAGGGGATTTTGCGCGGGGCTGGACTGGATGTGCTGGAAGCTGAACATGAGCTTTCGTTGGATGAAAAAAGGCTGCTGGCAACTTCTAGGGATGAAGAAACTTGGAAGCGCCTTGAACTTACTTTAAAAAACCATATTTTGCTGCGCCGCGATAACGTGATTTATACTCCCCACATGGCTTTTTATTCCAAAGAAGCGGTTATCCGTATTCTGGATACCACGGTTGCGAATATCCAGGGTTTTCTGGCCGGAAAACCCCAAAATGTGGTCAATACATAAACCTGTCGAAATAAATTTAAAAATCACTATAATAACCCCTTTACATTCGGTCTATTTAAGCGATACATGCGAGCGTGGCGGAATTGGCATACGCGCATGACTAAGGATCATGTCCCGCAAGGGTTGGAGGTTCAAGTCCTCTCGCTCGCATTTTTTCCTTTGTTTTTGGTTTGTCATCCCCGCGAAGGCGGGGATCCAGAATACAAATTCAATCCTAGATTCCCGCTTGAGCGGGAATGACATTTAAACGATGAATGCTGGATGTCTAGCCTATGCTTCCTGACTCAATTTTTAGAGAATATGATATCCGCGGTGTGGCGGAGCGCGATTTGACAACCGATGTCATTTTTAAAATCGGTAAAGCTTACGGAACATTTCTGCGACGTGATAAAAAATACATGGTGGCCGTAGGCCGCGATGTCCGCGTAAGTTCACCCCGCATTCATGAAGCCCTTTTAAAAGGGATTCTTTCCACTGGACTCCATGTCACAGATCTGGGTTTGACCACAACCGCCGCCCTTTATTTCGGGATCCATTATCTTGCCACCGACGGCGGTATTATGATTACGGGCTCCCATAATCCGCCCGATCAAAATGGTTTAAAAATGTGCATCGGCACATCCAGTCTCTTTGGTTCTCAAATTCAAGAGCTGAAGCAGATGATTCAGCGTGAAGATTTTCTGACGGGGCCGGGTAAACTTTCATCCCGAGAAATTATTCCAGACTACTTTGATTATCTTTTCAAGGCTTTCAAATTTAACCGCAAACTCAAAGTCGTTGTCGATTGCGGAAACGGAATGACCGGGCTTGTGGCCCCGAAGCTGATTGAAAAATTGGGGCATACCGTATTCCCGCTTTTTACCGAGCCCGACGGGCGTTTCCCGAATCATCCTGCCGATCCCAGTGAACCTGAAAATTTGCATGACTGTATCGAGGCTGTTAAAAAGAATAAAGCCGATATTGGGTTAGCCTTTGACGGCGACGGCGACCGGGTGGGCGTTGTTGATAATGAAGGAAATATTATCCCGGGAGACAAGCTGATGATTCTTTTTTCCCGGAGTATTCTTAAAGATAACCCTGGAGCCACCATTATCGCGGATGTGAAATGCTCCGACCTTCTCTTTAAGGATATCGCCGCGCATGGAGGCAAGCCCATCATGTGGAAAACAGGCCACTCCATTATTAAATCGAAGATGAAAGAAGAGGGTGCTCTTCTTGCCGGCGAAATGAGCGGGCATATGTTTTTCAAGCACCGATGGTTCGGTTTCGACAGCGGAATTTATTCAGCCTGCCGGACCCTTGAGATTCTAGATCAGGAAAATAAAACAATTCCTGAATTGCTTAAAGATGTTCCGAAAACTGTGGCGACCGCGGAAATCCGCGTTGATTGCGAGGATGAGATTAAATTTAAAGTCATCCAAAACGCTACCGAAAGTCTCAAGCGCAAGTATAAAGTTGTAGATATTGACGGTGCGCGGGTAGAGTTCCCGGATGGATGGGGGCTTGTGCGCGCCTCAAATACCCAGCCGGTGCTTGTCATGCGCTTTGAGGCTCAAAGCGAATCCCGTCTTCAAGAGATCCGAAAGATTGTTGAAGACCAAATCGCAGCAACTAAACATAATATTTAATGTCCTCCGAAAAATTTTCGGCCGGTAAAATTTGGGCAGTGATTCTGGCGGGCGGATCCGGTACGCGCTTTTGGCCGGAAAGCCGTTCGCGCAATCCTAAACAATTCCTTCCTATTTTTGGTAAAAAAACACTTCTTGAAGACACCGTTGCCCGCTTAAGTCCGGTTGTCCCAAAATCCCGCGTTATCATTGTCACGCATCAGCTGGATGTTAAACGTGTTGTGAAATTGCTGAGAATCCCGGTTTCACAAGTGATAGGAGAACCCGTCGGCAGAAACACCGCTCCTTGCGCCGCGCTCGCGGCAAAAATAATTTATCAACAAGATCCCGGCGCGGTTTTAGCGATTCTGCCCTCAGATCACAAAATCGGAAAACCGGTTATTTTCCGCCAGGTGCTTTCCGCTGCGGCTAAAATTTCCGCGCAAACTCATTTGCCTGTGACTTTCGGTATTGAGCCTTCCTCTCCGCATACTGGTTACGGTTATTTGGAAAAAGGAAATCTTTTTAAACGCCAGGACCGCTGGCCCGTCTACCGCCTTAAAGCATTTCATGAAAAACCTCAGCTTAAGAAAGCTCAGGCCTTTGTCCGGTCGGGGCGTTTCCTTTGGAATAGCGGGATGTTTGTCTGGTCGGCCAAGGGGCTTTTGGATGAGACTGCAAAATTCCTTCCTGAAGTCAGCCGGATTGCCGATAAAATAGCGGGGGATAAAAGAGCTTTAAGAGGTCTTGATGGGTACGCGAAAATGCCCAATATTTCGATTGATTACGGCCTTATGGAAAAAATGACAGGCCGTATTTTTACCATTCCGGCCGAGATGGATTGGCACGATCTTGGCGGATGGCTTGCGCTCCCGAAAATTTATCCGAAAGATGTTTATCAAAACACCGTGATTGGTTCCGCGGCTTTCATTGAAAGTAAAAATAATGTTGTCCGCTCCGGCAAACGGTTTGTGGCATTGCTCGGGGTTGAAGACCTTGTGGTGGTGGATACGGAAGACGCGCTCCTTGTTTGTTCTAAATCGCATACGGAATCAGTACGTAAAGTGGTTCAATATTTGAAAGATAATCAAATGGAGAAATACTTATAATGAATCCGATAAAAGCAGTTGCGCTTGGAATCGTCCAAGGTTTGACTGAGTTTTTACCCGTGTCCAGTTCGGGCCATCTGGTTCTTTTTCAAAAACTGATGGGACTGAATCAGGACATGCTGACATTCGACATTGTGCTGCATGCCGGCACTCTGGCCGCGGTTATGGTTTATTATTGGAGAGATATTTGGAGAATGGGCACGGAGCTCATGTGGATGGCCGGTGATATTTTAAAGGGAAAAAGCCCAGGGATGGTGATGGATTACTATCCGCTTGGCCGGCTCTTGATTTATTTACTGCTCGCGACGGTTCCGACAGGGCTTATGGCCATCTTGTTTCATGACGCGGTCCAAAGTCTTTTTGGATCGCTTGTGAGTGTTGCTGTTGCCTGGATACTAACCGGAATTTTTTTGGTGACGACCCGAAAGTATAGCGGTAACCGATCGTTTGATCTTATGACTCATCAAGATGCTTTTGTGATCGGCTTGGCCCAAGGTGTGTCGCTTATTCCCGGAATTTCAAGATCGGGTTCTACGATTATCGCGGGCATGTTTTGCGGAATTGAAAAGAAAGATGCCGCCCGATTTTCTTTTTTGCTTTCGATCCCAGCGATTATCGGAGCGAATATTCTTGAGCTTAGCAGGGGGATCGAGAATTGGCAAATGGACCTCATTTCTTACGCGTCGGGTTTTGCCGCGGCCGCTTTTGTAGGCTATCTGAGTATTGCCGTTTTGCTCAAATTGATCGAAAAAGGTAATTTCTTTCTCTTCGGTTTTTATTGTTTCGCAATTGGCCTGTTTACCCTGGGCTATTGCGTTATGACCGGAGCCGCTTTTTGAGGATCATCAAATGTGTTTTAAAAGAGGAGAAAGAAAAACCTCTTGAAGGCTGCCATCCCTGGGTTTTTTCAGGCGCCATTGATGAAATTGATGACGATCACCAAACGGGCGATCTTGTTAAAGTTTATTCCTCCCGCAATCATTTCCTCGGTATCGGTTATTTAAATCCGCGTTCGCAAATCGCGATCCGCATGCTCACTTTTGAAGACACTAAAATCGACGCGGGCTTTTTCGAAAAGCGCATCCGCGATGCCGCTGCACTGCGTCATGCCTATCTCCAGGAAAATACCAATGCCTACCGCGTTGTTCACTCCGAAGGGGATTTTCTTCCGGGTCTGATTGTGGACCGCTACGGGGATTATCTTGTCGCTCAATTTTTAACGGCAGCGATGGACCAATGGAAGCCCATGCTTGTTGATATTCTTCAAAGAGTTCTGCCCTGCCGGGGGATTTTTGAAAAGGATGATACTGAGTCGCGCGAATGGGAAGGTCTTGAAACTCGGATCGGGAAATTAGCAGGGGAAGAACCTCCTGATTATGTCGAGATTACGGAAAATGGATATCCCTTTGTCGTGAATCTTCACGGCGGTCAAAAAACGGGTTTTTTTCTTGATCAGCGGGATAATCGAAAAATGGTAGGACGCATGAGCCGAGGGAAGCGCGTTCTTAACTGCTTTTCATATACGGGCGGATTTTCGGTTTACGCTGCAAAGGGCGGCGCGACCGAAACAGTTTCAGTGGATTCATCCGATGACGCGCTCAATACCGCGCGGGTGAATTTTGAAAAAAATGGTATTCCGGCCGAGAACTGCACGGTCGTTCAGGAAGATGTTTTTGAGTATTTGCGCGCGAGCCGTCAGGAGTTTGACACGATTATTCTGGATCCGCCCGCGTTTTGCAAAAACAAACATCAGGTCAATCAGGCTTCGCGGGGATATAAAGATATTAATTTATACGCGATCAAAAGACTTATCCGGGGCGGGCTGCTTTTCACTTATTCCTGCTCTTCGTTTATTCCGTCTGATTTATTTCAGAAGATTGTTTTTGGCGCGGCCAAAGATGCCAAGCGGAAAGTCCGTATCATTGCTAAAACTTCTCACGCGCTTGATCATCCCATCAATATCTTCCATCCTGAAGGCGAGTACCTCAAAGGCCTCGTCTGCCACGTCATCTAATTAGGCATTATTACGCCGAGACTTAAGAGTGCGTTTTTGATTTCTGTTAATCGGAATTTTAGTCCAGGTAACTCGTCTATTAGCAGAGCACGATCTTTTTCTAGTTGTTCGATATCTTTATCTGCTTTTTCGATTTTTGATTTACATGTTTCATACTCAGTTCTGGCTTTCCCAAGTTCTTGCATTCTTAGAGAACGCTGTTCTTGAGCAGTTTTTAGGGCTGCTTTTGCTTGGGTAAGTTGTGCGTATGCTGGCGTACCCGGTTTTGCAGACTCCAACTTTTTGACTTCAGCCGTCCAATTTGTGACTGCAGTTTCAGCAGTTTCAAGGGCTGCTTCACGAGCAGGGATTTCTGTTTCTTTTAGTTTATCTCGACGGGTTCTGAGGGGGCCAGTTTCGTTTTGAATTTTTTCTTTTTCCTTCGGAATATCTACAACCCTTTTTTCTTTCGTGGCGATATCTATGCTAAGTTGTTGAAACTCCTTTTTTAAATCCTCAATTTTTTTCATTTTTTCGAGATCGTTGGGCATGGGAGTCATTTGGCCCGGTTGTGTGCCTGCGGGAGCGCCCGTCGGATTTGACCCCGGACCTGATGCTGCGGTAATTCCGCCTCCCATCAGAAAAGACCCCGTTGGAGGATTTCCTGCCGGAGTGTTTTGCATGGGAGGTGTTGGAGCTGAAGAAGGCGCGCTTCCTGCCGGTTTTTGCGCGGTGACGGATTGAGACGGTGCCGTAGGAGAAGACGGAGTCTCCGCAAAGGCTGAACTGTTAACAATGAGTCCTAAAATCAGAGCGAATGTGATTGTGTTTGAAATCGTTTTTGTCATTTTATTCTCCTCGTTCGCGCGCGTTTGGCGGCTTATTTTCATCTTAATAAGAAGAGTGCCTTACGGCTTTGTAATTTACAAGCCGGTGCAATCGTGTGTAGCAAAAAATAGCATTTATAGTATAAAACCATCTTTTAAACCGGTCTCATTTTGGTTTTTAAGGAAACCCCCCAAATTGACGTATATATAATACGCGTCAGCTATACTATTAATAGATTCCCAGCTCATTATTCCTAACCCTACTAACCGAGACGGTGTTTTATGGATATCCTTGATGAAAAGAAAGTCGGAAAAGAAAAGGTCAAATCTTTAAATTTAGCGGAAGATTCCCGCGAGCAGGATTGGGTGCACCCCAGTTTTATGGCCGAGCTTTTTCAAGGCCGGCTCCGTTGGGACATGATCCTTCCGTTCCCCGAACAATCCGCTGAAGACAAAAAAATCGGCGATGACCTTTTAGCGAAAGTTGAAAAAGCGCTGAAAGACAATATTGACCCCGATGAAGTGGACCGCACGGGAGATGTTCCAAAGGCTGGTCTCAAGGCCTTGGCCGATCTTAAATGTTTCGCCCTTAAAATCCCCAAAGAATACGGCGGGCTTGGGCTTTCCCAGATTAATTACAACCGTGTGCTTCATTTGGTTTCCAGTTATTGCGCGTCAACCGCGGTTTGGCTTTCCGCGCATCAATCGATCGGTGTGCCAAAACCGCTGATGATGTTTGGAACCGAAGAGCAGAAGAAAAAATATTTTCCGCGTTTCGTGGCGGGTGAAGTTTCCGCGTTCGCGCTGACTGAACCGGGTGTCGGCAGTGATCCCGCGCAGATGAAAACCCTCGCTGTTCCAAGTGAAGATGGAAAATATTTTACGATTAACGGCGAAAAGCTTTGGTGCACGAATGGTCCGGCCGCCGACATCATGGTGGTGATGGCTCAAACGCCCGCTAAAGTTGTGAACGGCCGTGAGCGTCAGCAAATCACCGCTTTTATTGTTGAAAAAACAATGCCCGGAGTGGAAACGGTTCATCGCTGCAGTTTTATGGGGCTCAAAGGCATTCAGAATGGATTACTTAAATTTACCAACGTCAAAGTTCCTAAGGAAAATATTATTTGGGGTGAAGGAAAAGGCCTGAAGCTCGCGCTGATGACGCTAAATACCGGGCGTTTAACGATGCCAGCTGCTGTTACAGGTGCCTCCAAGTGGTGTTTGGCAGTTGTGCGCAAGTGGGCCAATGAACGCGTGCAGTGGGGAGCGGCGATTGGCAAGCATGAAGCGGTGGCGCAGAAAATCGCTTCTATGACTTCCACAATTTTTGCCATGGATTGCGTCAGCATGCTCTCGGCGCATATGGCGGATCAAAAAGACGCGGATATTCGTCTTGAAGCAGCCATCGCAAAGCTTTGCTGTACCGAAGCCAGCTGGAAAATTGTGGATGGCGCGGTCCAGATCCGTGGCGGACGCGGTTATGAAACAGGCCCATCGCTCAAGGCGCGCGGCGAAAAGGGATACGCGATTGAACGCGCGATGCGGGATATGCGTATCAATACTATTATTGAAGGAACGAGTCAGATTATGAGGCTTTTTATCGCGCGCGAAGCGATGGATTCTCATGTCCGCCGCATTATGCCGATTATGTCGCCCAAAACACCGTTTGGAAAACGTTTTTCTCTGATCGGGGAATCCTTCGTTCATTATATGAAATGGTACCCCAAGCAATTCTTTTTTTGCGCGAAACCTCCCGCAGATGTTGTGATTCCGTCCGCGCTCAGAGGCCATATGGTTTATGCTTCGAAGTCCGCGCATAAACTGGCGCGCAATCTTTTTCATGCCATGATGATTTATCAGCAAGGGCTTGAAGCTAAACAGCATTTGATGGGCAGGCTTGTGAATATTGGGACGGATCTTTTCGCCATGTCCGCTACGATCTCTAAGGCAATCGCAGCCGCGGCAAAGAATCCTGCAGATCAAAGTGCGATAGAGTTAGCTGATTTGTTTTGCCGTCAAGCGCGTAAGCGAATCGCTAAGCAGTTTAACGGGCTTTTTTGCAATGATGACAAATTTGTCTATAAGATCGCGCAAAATGTTTTGGCTGACAAATATTCGTGGCTTGAAAACGATATTATTTCCCCGCAATAAAAGCGCGGTTATCCCGTAAATTTTTGCTGTACGCATGAACCCCTAAGCGGTACCATGTCTGCCTATGAAATCCCTCTGGAACCCTAAAAACGCTGCCCAGTGCAAGGATGAGCTGGACCTGCTCGTTTACCGCTCACGGCTGATTGGAAGCGAGCCCAAGCTTTGTGTTTGGGGCGGCGGCAATACTTCTTCAAAGGTGATTCAAAAAGATCATTTAGGGCAAACCCGGCGAGTCTTATTAGTCAAAGGGAGCGGATCCGATCTTAAAACGTCCACGCGCAAAGATTACCCTCCAGTTGATCTCGAAAATGTTCTGCACGCGTTGAGATTCCAATCGATGACGGATGATGAAATGGTCGATTTTGTATCACGCTGCCTTCTTGAACCGAAAGCGCCCCGGCCCTCTATCGAAGTTCTGCTTCATGCTTTCGTTGATCAAAAAGCGATTGATCATACGCATGCGGATGCGATTCTTGCTGTTACGAATACAAAAAATGGGAAAAAGATCGCGAAAAAAATTTACGGGGAAGAGCTGATCTGGGTTCCATATGTGAAGCCTGGTTTCACGCTTGCTAAATGGGTCGCTGAAGCGTATCAAAAAAATCCTGACGCCAAAGGCCTGATCCTTGAAAAGCACGGCTTGATTACATGGGGTGAGGATTCGAAGATGAGTTATGACCTCACGATTGAGATGGTGACGCGGGCTGAAAAATTTCTCGCGAAGGCGCGGGCGAAGAGAAAATACTGGAGCCCTCAGGTTTGCGCTTGTCTCGGGCATATTCAAAAATCCGAATGGCTTGTCGAGAATCTTCCTGTCATCCGCAAGGCGCTTAGCGCGAATCAAAAAGTTTTATTAACCGTCAACGACTCAAAAGATGCGATGGAATTTGTTAACGCTAAGGATGTTCCGATAGTTTCTCAAAAAGGTCCTGCCACGCCGGATCATATGCTTCGCACCCGGCGGATACCGTTGTACTTGCGCGATGTCATCCCAGCGAAAGCGGGGATCCAGAAACAAGATTCCCGCTTAAAGCATGCGGGAATGACAAAGGAAAAAATTCTAAGTCAAATCGAAGCTTATGCGAAGGAACACCGCGCCTATTTTGAAAGACATAAACATCATCTGCCTGAGAACGCGCGCAAAATGCTTGATCCTTACCCGAAAGTCATTTTGGTGCCTGGCCTCGGCATCATTTCCTCAGGAAGTACGCTAAAAAATGCACAAATCGTTTCTGAAATTTACGAGCATTCCATATCGGTCATGACAAACGCTTCCTGCGCGGACACTTATGATTCACTCTCCGAAAAGCTCGCGTTCGAAATGGATTATTGGCCTATGGAGCTTTATAAGCTTTCTTTGGCTCCTCCCGAATCTGAATTTTCTCGGCAAATTGGACTTGTGACAGGTGCCGGACGGGGAATTGGGAAGGCCATCGCGTATAAACTCGCGAAAAACGGGGCCCATGTTTTGCTGGCCGACATCCAATTTGATAAAGCGCAGAAAGCGGCTTCTGATATTAATGAAAAGCTCAAAGCAGAGCGCGCTTTCGCGGTGGCCATGGATGTGACAAACGAAAAAAGCGTCAAAGAAGGTTTTGATGGGCTCATTCTTAAATTCGGCGGAATCGATTTTCTTGTCTCAAATGCGGGCTTGGCGCATGTGGCCGCGATTGATCAACTCGCGCTGCAGGATTGGGAAAAAAGTTTCGCGGTAAACGCGCGGGGACACTTTCTCGTTGCGCGTGAAGCCATGAGAATTATGAAGCGCCAGGGAATGGGCGGGTCCATTCTTTTTGTTGTGACTAAAAATGTTCCCGCTCCGGGAAAAGATTTCGGCGCCTATAGCGCTTCAAAAGCCGCGCAGGCACAGCTGGCGCGTGTTCTTGCGATTGAAGGCGCGGAGTTTGGTATTCGCGTGAACATGATTAATCCTGACGGAGTATTTGAAGACTCAGGTCTTTGGGAAAAAATTATTCCAAGCCGCGCCAAAAGCTACGGCATTCCCGCGGATAAGCTGCCTGATTATTATAAAAACCGGAATCTGATGAAGACCGCTGTGCTGCCAGAAGATGTCGCGGAAGCTGCCTCTTTTCTTATTTCCTCAAAATCCGCCAAAACCACGGGCGCGGTTCTTCCTGTTGACGGCGGTGTCAAAGAAGCTTTCTTACGATAATCTTTAATCTAGTAAACCGCTAGAGCTTGCAGGCAATGAGCTGGTGAGCTTGTGCCTTTTATGGTAATATTTCCCTCCTATGTCAGACGATAAAAAAGTAAATCCGCTTGAAACCCTCAAACTTAACAGTGATTTTTTGCGCGGAACAATCAAAAATTCACTATCTGAAGAAACCACTCATTTCTCAAAAGATGACGGCTCGCTCTTAAAGAGTCACGGAACCTACGAACAAGATGACCGTGATAAACGGCAGACGCTGCTCGCGCAGAAACAAGAGCCCGCTTATTCGATGATGGTCCGTTCAAAAATTCCCGGCGGCAAAATGACCGCGGAACAATATTTGGTGCACGATGAGCTTGCGGATAAATACGGCGATCACACCATGCGCTTGACGACACGGCAGGGGATCCAATTTCATGGGGTTCTCAAAAAAAATGTCAAGGCAGTGATCCGCGGAATTAATGAAAAACTCGGGACAACCCTCGGTGCCTGCGGCGACAATGTCCGCAATGTGATGACTTGCCCGGCTCCGCACGCGGACCGGCATAAAGCCGAGATCCTCGAGTATGCGAAAGCCGTCTCAGACCAATTTCTTCACCGCAGCGGGGCTTATCAGGAAATTTGGCTTGATGGGATGAAATGCGATCATTTGCCTCAACCGGTCAAAGGAAATGATCCTGAACCTATTTATGGCAAAGAATATCTTCCCCGGAAATTCAAATTCGCTTTCGCGTTTCCAGAAGATAATTGCACGGATATTTACAGCAACGATGTCGGGATTGTCCCTGAAATAAGTTCCCCCTCACCCAGCCCTCTCCCTCAGGGAGAGGGGAAGGGTGAGGGAAAGTTATTGGGTTTTAATATCCTCGTCGGCGGGGGATTTGGAATGACGCATGGAGTCATTACAACTTACCCGCGTCTCGCGTCGCCTCTTTGCTTTGTGAAGCCTGAAGAGCTTTTGGCGGTCACAAAAGCGATTGTGCTTGTTCAGCGCGATCATGGCAACCGTACTGACCGTAAGCGCGCGCGCATGAAATATTTAATCGATGAAAAAGGTCTCGATTGGTTCCGCGCGGAAGTTGAAAAACGATTTGGCAAAAAAACGGAGCCTGCTCACGCGATACACTGGAAGCCTTATGAGATGCATTTGGGCTGGCGTAAGGCGCATGACGGAAAGTGGTATCTTGGAATCTCGGTTGAAAATGGCCGTGTTAAAGATGATGGGAAAATGCGCTTAAAAACGGCTTTTCGTGAACTTGCGAAAAAATATAAACCCGAGGTGATTATTACCGCCCAGCAGGACATTCTTTTTTCGGGTTTTCAAGAATCACAAAAAAAAGAGGTGGAAGGCTTCCTCGGCTCGTACGGGGTCCTTATGCCATGGACTCTTTCGAATATCCAAAAGGATGCCATGGCTTGCCCAGCCCTGCCGACTTGCGGGTTGGCCATTACCGAATCTGAGAGGGCCTTGCCCTGGATTATTGATGAAGTCGAAAAGACAGCTGCCCGGCTGGGACTGGCTGAGCAAAGGATCATTATCCGGATGACTGGCTGCCCGAATGCCTGCGCCCGGCCTTATAATGCTGAAATTGCCCTTGTGGGCAGGACCGTAGGCACTTATGCCCTGTATTTGGGGGGTAATTTAGAGGGGGACCGATTGAATTTTCTCTATAGAGATAAAGTCCTATACAAGGAAACCCCTTCGGTGATTGAGAAGCTGCTAGCCCTTTATAAGGAAAAAAGGCAGCCGGCTGAAGGCTTTGGAGACTTCTGCCATCGGATGGGTGCCGCCCAGCTTTCCGGCCTTATGGGTGTATAAAATTGCTATTTTTGAAACTTTTTTTAGGTTTGAAATTGCATTCTATTGAACCATAAAGTATTATTCCATTAGACAAACAAATAAACT
>CAZEFF010000010.1:17355-38968 GCA_964511315.1 uncultured bacterium
CTTTATGACGGTCATTATTATAAATCTGCTTTTGCGGCGAATGTGGCCCGCTGGTTTATTGCCCGGCGCTACCGTAAGGAAACCGTCGAACAATTTATCAATAAATGGTGCAATGCGACGGTTCCCGGCAATAATCTTATTTGGGTAAAATTTCCCAATGGGGATTTCAAGCTTTCTAAGGAAATTCTTACTTCTGAGCTCAAGCAGCTTGAAGAGACAATTACGCAAGATCTCGCTTCAAAAAAAAAGCCTGAGCCCATCCAGGTCACCGACATTACCCCTGCCGCCGCGGCGGAATTAATCACGCAAAATCCGATTGATCCTTCCGCTGCCTCGGCAATCGCCCCCGGGCCTAAAGACGGTGAATTGGCGGCCAATAAGGCCGAGTCTGTTGCTCCTGCGTCTGCCAGTTAAACCTCGATTTCGCCATTGGCAAAGCCCTGCCCTTTCGTATATACTAACTCGATTTTGATTTAACTTAGCTCAGCGGAAAGAGATAAGGCTGTTTTCAGCACTCTTTTTCACCGCGTCTCTCATGGGCTGAGAGAAAGATAATCCAAAAATTTATGCCATCGCGGGTCCTTAGCGGAACGCGCCCCACAGGAAAGCTGCACGTCGGTAATCTTTTGGGCGCGCTTGAAAATTATAAAAAACTTCAGGGTGAAGACGCGTTTTTTATGATCGCGGATCTTCACGCGCTGACGACTGAGTATGAAGGCCGCACAAAAATCGCGGATAACGTGATGGAAGTTGTGACGGATTATCTCGCTTGCGGTCTTGATCCTGAAAAGTGCACGATCTTTGTGCAAAGCGAAGTTCCGCAGCACGCGGAGATGGCGCTTTTGCTTTCGATGATTACACCGCTCGGGTGGCTTGAGCGGAATCCAACTTACAAAGATCAGCTTCGTGAGTTATCTGGCCGCGAACTCGCGACGCACGGTTTTTTAGGGTATCCCGTTTTACAGGCCGCGGATATTCTTCTTTATAAAGCGGAGAAAGTTCCAGTGGGAGAAGATCAGCTGCCTCATTTGGAACTCGCGCGTGAAATTGTGCGCCGTTTTCATCATCTTTACGGGGTTGAGGTTTTCCCGGAGCCAAAGCCGGTTTTGACGCAGGTGCCGAGAGTGCCGGGGCTTGACGGCCGCAAGATGAGCAAAAGCTTTGATAACGCAATTTACTTGTCGGAGCCCAAAGAAGCGGTTGAGAAGAAAGTCCGCTCGATGGTGACCGACCCGGGAAGAAAACGCCGGGAAGATAAAGGAAATCCGGATGTTTGTCCGGTGTTTTCGCATCACAAATTTTTTAACACGGAGAATTTATCCGTCATTGACCGTGAATGCCGTTCCGCGGCCCGCGGATGTGTAGATTGTAAAATGGAAATGGCCGGGAAGATGAACGAATTTCTCGAGCCGATCCGCAGGAAAAGGGAAGAATGGACGAACAAGAAATCGGAAATCAGGAAAATTCTGGACAAGGGGAGAGACCGGGCGAGGCAAGTGGCGAGCGAAACCCTGGGACAAACCCTCAGAGCAATGGGAGTCTGGAACTAAGCCCATTGCACTTTAAGCTGCCCTCGTACGAAGGGCCGCTTGATTTGCTTCTGGATTTGATCAAGAAAAATGAGATGGATATCTATGATATCCAAGTCTCTGAGATTACGCGTCAGTACCTTGAAACTTTGGCGCAAATGAAAGAGCTCGATCTTGAAGTTGCCGGCGAATTTATCGTGATGGCGGCCACGCTCATTTATATTAAATCCAAGACACTGCTTCCTCAGGATAATATGGATGACGATGATCTTGATCAGGATCCTCGCGCGGAACTTGTCCGTAAACTGCTTGAATATCAAGCGTTCAAAGAAGCCGCTAAAAAACTTGGTTTCATGGAAGACGAGCGCGGGATGGTTTTTACCCGTCAGATTTCGGATTATTATTTGGCGGATCTAAACGCCGAGGATGTCGGCATCGATACCTTCAGCGCGAATTTATATGACCTGCTTTCCGCGTTTCAAAGTGTGCTTGCGCGGGCGGGGCAGGAAACCTTTCACGAGGTTTATGAGCAGATTGTTACGATTGAAGAGCGTATGGTTCAGGTTAAGGGGCTGCTGGAAGGTAAGAGAAAAATTGTTTTTTCAGAGCTCTTTTCAAACGGAACCTGGTCGCGAAATCTTTTGATCGTAACTTTTTTGACGGTCCTTGAAATTGTAAGAACCCGTTATGCCCGTGTTGTCCAAGATCAACATTACGGCGAAATCATGATTGAAAAAATAGAAGAGGTCGCATGAAACAGCGAGAACAAATTCAAAAAGAAAAAGAACGCGAAGAAAAAATGAAGGCGCTCCGACGTGAGATTGAAGATAAACTTGAGGAACAGCTTCCTGAAGGCATTTTTGACGAAACCATCCGCGTTGAAGTTCAAAAGATCGATGAGGGCGCTCCGCTGGAGCCTGGACAAGGCAAAAAAATTATTGAGGCGCTTCTTTTTGCCTCCGCGAAGCCCATTACGGCCGCTGAAATCCGCAAAGTCATTAAGTCGATGACGGTTAAAGAAATCGAGTCGATCGTCGCGGAGCTTAAAGCGGAATATGAAAAAGATAACCGCAGTTTTGAAATTGTGGAAATTGCGGGCGGGTATGAAATCGCCACGAAAAAAGAATTTGCGGCCTGGATTTTTAAAATCGAATTGCAGAAAAAAGCAAAGCAGGTGACGCAGTCAGCGCTTGAGACTTTGGCAATCCTTGCTTACAAACAGCCTATTACCCGCGCGGAGATTGAAGAAATCCGGGGCGTCGATGTGAGCGGTGTGATGAATACGCTTGTGGAGCGCAACCTCGTTAAGATTGTCGGTAAAAAAGAAGTCGCCGGCCGTCCTTTTCTTTATGGAACGACGGATAAGTTTCTTGAGCACTTTGGCCTTAAGGCGCTTACCGAGCTTCCCAATATTGAAGAAATTAAAACGATTGTTGAGAGTTCGGTGAAAAAAGAAGAGCTTTTGGGAACGCAAAAAATTGTGCAGATCCCGCAGGAGCCCGAGCAGAATGCCGCAGTCTCAGAGGTCGCGGTTGAGGAAGCTCCCGAGGGCGAAATGGAAGCGGGAGAATCGCAGGAAAATTCAGCTTCCGAATTAGCGGAATCTGAACAAACGGAAGAAAAAAATGAATCTGAGTGATATCCGGAAAAAAATTGATGAGCTGGATGACAAAATCATTCAGCTTTTAAATGACCGCACCCGCCTTGCGCTTGAAGTGGGTAAGGTTAAGGCGGAGTCAGGCAAAGAAATTTACGCGCCCGAACGCGAAAGTCAGATTTATCAGAAGATTGATAAAGAAGCGAAGGGCCCGCTCCCGAAAGAATCGGTAAAAGCCATTTACCGTGAAATCATGTCCGCGTCGCTGGCGATTGAGAAACCTCTTACGATCGCGTATCTCGGGCCGGAAGCGACCTTCACGCATTTGGCGGCGCTTTCAAAGTTTGGCTCAAGCGTGAAGTATTTCGCGGCGGGCGGTATTTCTCAAGTGTTTCAGGAAGTGAATCTGAAACACGCGGATTACGGCGTGGTGCCCATTGAAAACTCCATTGAAGGCGCGGTCAGCCACACACTTGATATGTTTTTTGAATCCGATCTGAAAATTTGCTCAGAAATTCTTTTCGAAGTCGCGCATTATTTAATGTCCAATTCCGAGAAAAAAAGAATCAAACGGGTTTACTCGAAGGCAGAAGTGTTTGGACAGTGCCGGCAATGGCTTGAAGCCCATCTTCCGGATGTTGAGCTTTTGGAAACGGCCAGTACGACGGCGGCAGCTCAGCGCGCTCAGCACGAAGACGGAGCGGCAGCGATCGGCTCCAAACTCGCGGCGACGCTTTACAATCTTCCAGTGGTGGCATCAAATATTCAGGATTTCGCGCAGAATGTTACGCGGTTTTTGGTGATGAGCCGTCAGCTGCCCGCGCCGAGCGGACATGATAAGACGTCTTTGCTGGTTTCCATTAAAGATAAGGTTGGCGCGCTTTATGAAATGCTGCTTCCGATTAAAAAAAGCGGCGTCAATATGACAAAAATTGAATCGCGTCCGTCCAAAAAACGCGCATGGGATTATTATTTCTTCATCGATATTGAAGGCCATGCCGATCATCCGAAGATTCGAAAGATGATCGCGCAAATGGAATCAAAAGTAAAATTTCTTAAAGTTTTGGGTGCCTATCCCGCCTCAAAAGCGAAAGAAGCCTAAATCATTGCTGTTTTATTAACGAACGAAAATGACTCAACTAAAATCCGTGCTGCGACAGTTTTTTAAAAGTTTTATTCAAAGTGTTAAACCCTATGAACCGGGCAAGCCTATTAAAGAGCTTGAGCGGGAGCTTGGCCTGCGCAATGTGATTAAACTTGCTTCCAACGAAAACCCCCTGGGGCCTTCGGGAAAAGCCATTCGGGCCATGCGCCGCGCAATCCGTGAAGTGCATTTGTATCCGGAAAGCACTTGCTATTACCTAGTGAAACGGCTTGAGCAAGAGCTCGGCGTTTCTGAAAAACAAATTATTGTCGGAAACGGATCTAATGAAATTATTGAGCTGCTGGCTCGGGGATTTATTTCTGAAGGAGATGAAGTTCTTTCTTCAGAGGCGACTTTTTTAGTTTACCCGATTCTTTCTCAGGTATGCGGCGCCAAATATGTGACCGTACCGATGAAAAATCATCGCTATGATCTCGAGGGGCTTTTGGCCGCGATCACGGACCGAACAAAAGTTATTTTTATCGCGAATCCGAATAATCCAACGGGAACGTATGTGAATTCCACGGAAGTGGAAGAATTTATTGCCCGTGTTCCTAAAGATATTCTGATTTGTTTTGATGAAGCGTATGTGGATTTTGTGGAAGCGCAGGATTTTCCGCACATGCTTTTCCATGTGAAAACGGAAAAGCCGAATGTGATTGTGCTTCGGACTTTTTCAAAGGCCTACGGCCTTGCGGGAGTCCGGGTGGGGTACGCGGTGGGCGCGCCGGAAACCATCGAGTATTTGCACAAAATCCGCCAGCCGTTTAACGTGAACTCCATCGCGCAGGCCGGAGCCACAGCGGCGCTGGATGACCGGTTCTTTTTATGGCGCACAAAGTGGCTGGTTTCAAGCGGCCGAAAGTATTTGTATAAGCGCTTTAAAAAGCTCGGGCTGAATTATCTGCCCAGCCAGGCTAATTTTGTTTTAGTGGATCTTGGCTATGATGGAGAAGAAGCGTTTCAATGGTTTTTGCGCCAGGGCATGATTGTGCGCTCAATGAAAGCGTATGGATTTTCGACTTGGATCCGCGTAACGGTAGGAAGGCGTTTGCAGAACGCGCAGTTCTACCGTTTATTAAGGCAGTACCTCAAGCTGAAGCAAACTCAGCCGTAATACAAATAATTTTCTAAAAAGGAGTTTCAAAAATGATTATTGTCATGAAGCATAGCGCAACCCCGGAAGATATTAACCACCTTTGCGAAAAGGTGAAAGAAATGGGGCTGACGCCCCAGGTGTCACGCGGTGTTGAGCGCACCGTGATCGGCGTCATCGGTGAAGAAGATAAGCTCCGCACAAAGCCGCTTGAAGCTTATCCCGGAGTGGAGTCGGTTCTTCCGATTCAGCGCGCTTATAAGTTGGCCAGCCGTGATTTCCGTCCCGAAGCGACCGAAATTGATATGGGACACGGAATTAAAGTAGGCGGCAAAAAAATTGTGGTGATGGCCGGTCCATGTTCAGTTGAAGGCCGGGATATGCTGATGAGAACCGCGGAAGCGGTTAAAAAAGCCGGCGCGACCTTCCTTCGCGGCGGAGCTTTTAAACCCCGCACCTCGCCTTATTCTTTCCAAGGCCTTGGCGAAGAAGGTTTGAAATACCTTCGTGAAGTCGCGGATGCCACGGGATTGCTCGTGGTGACCGAAGTGATGGATACGCGCAGTGTGGAGCTTGTCGCGAAATACGCGGACATGCTTCAAATCGGAGCGCGCAATATGCAGAACTTTGATTTGCTTAAAGAAGTCGGAATCTGCAAAAAACCCGTTCTTCTTAAACGCGGGCTAAGCGCGACTGTGAATGAGCTTCTGCTTTCCGCCGAGTACATTTTGGCGAAAGGGAATTTCAAAGTCCTTCTTGGCGAACGCGGAATCCGCACGTTTGAAACCGCTACGCGCAATACAGTTGATATTAACGCGATTCCTACTGTAAAAAAAGAAACGCATCTTCCGATCTTAGTGGATCCTTCGCACGGAACCGGCAAGCGCGAATACGTGGCGCCTATTGCTAAGGCGGCGATTGCCGCGGGCTGTGACGCGATTATGGTTGAAGTGCATCCTAACCCTGAGGAAGCCAAGAGCGACGGCGAACAATCGCTTCTGCCGGATCAATTCGCGGCGATGATGAAAGATCTCCGTTTGATCGCGCAGGCTGTCGGCCGGGAAATCTAAATAAAAGTAAAAAGTTAAAAGGAAAAAGGAAAAATGGGGAGCCAGGAAGGTTTTAAGTTGTTTGTTTCACATTTTGCCTTTTGCCTTTTTCCTTCTATCTTATGAGATTCAAAACCATCGCGATTATCGGCCTTGGGCTAATGGGCGGCTCTCTCGCGGCCGCCTGCCGCCGCCGATTTCCCAATGTTCGTATTATCGGAATTACGCGCGACAAAAAAGCCTCCCGCGAAGCGCTTAAAAAGCGCTGGATACATGAAAGCGCTAAAAATCTGAGTTCGGGTGTTGCCCAAGCGGATCTTATCGTTCTCTGCACGCCCGTCGATACCTTTGTAAAAATGCTTTCCTCTCTTGATTTATGCGCTCCCAAAGGGGCTTTGGTCACGGATGTGGGAAGCGTAAAGGGAGAAGTCGACCGGTGGGTAAAGGCCAGGAAATTCCGTAATATCCAATTCGTCGGAGCTCATCCGATGACGGGTTCTCATGAGCGGGGAATCACGGCCGCGCGTCCAGACTTATATGAACATGGCTTTACTTTTGTGGTGAAGCCTTCCCTCAAAGTGTCTCCGGCATTCAAAGAAATTTTTAATTTCTGGAAAAAAATAAGTCCGAGAGTTGTCGCGGTTTCGGCGGAGGAACACGATAAAATTGTTTCAGAAATCAGCCATTTACCGCACGCCGCGGCGGTGTGTTTGGTGAATGCCGTTTCGGACCGGTCAGTACAATTCGCGGCCGGAGGATTTAGTGACGCAACCCGCGTCGCACAAGGGCATCCGTCGGTTTGGATTCCTATTTTTAGGGCCAATAAAAAATCTGTTTTGACCGCGTTAAAAAAGCTGGAAGACGAGTTGAGAGCGTTCCGAAAAGTTTTATCGGACGAACGGTTTGCACTTCTGCAAAAAATGCTCGAAAAGGCGGCAAAAAAACGATCTGAAATATCGTTTTGACTTCTGTGAGTTTGTGATATAATCCACCCGTTTCAAAATTCCCCATTTCTCTTGCCTAAGGAGGCTTTTCTTTCAATGACTTCCCAATTCTCTGAGCTATACGAAAAAACTATCCAAAATTTCCAAGAAGGAGACGTAGTTAAGGGCCATATCGTGGCTCTTCGCGGCCGTGAGGTAATCGTGGATATCGGCTATAAAGCCGAAGGTATTTTAGACCGCGATGAATTCATGGAACCTTCCGAAGTTCAGCTCGGAGCAGAAATTGATGTCCTTTTCGAATCTTTTGATGATGAGCACGGCGTGGTTGTTCTTTCCAAGCGTAAGGCGGACCGCCAGCGCACCTGGAATGATGTTCTTTCTACTGCGGAAGAAGGCAGTATCGTTGACGGACGTATCTTTAAGAAGGTCCGCGGCGGTTTTATGGTTGATATCGGCATGGAAGCCTTCCTTCCAGCCTCTCTTGTGGATATTAAGCCGGTCCGTAATCAGGATCAGTTCTTAGGCACAAGCAGCAAGTTTATGATTGTGAAGATTAACCACAAGCGCAAAAACGTTGTGGTTTCCCGCAAAGATTTCCTCGAACGCGAAAAAACCGAAGCGCGCACCAAGAAAATCAGCACGCTGACCGTCGGTCAAACCCTTAAGGGGCGCGTTAAAAATATTACTGACTTCGGCGCTTTCCTTGATTTAGGAGATTTAGACGGTCTCCTTCATATCACGGATATGAGCTGGGGCCGCATCGCGCATCCTTCCGAAATGGTTAAGATGGGAGATGAACTTGATGTGGTTGTGATTTCGATTGATCAAACAGGTTCCAAAGTTTCGTTGGGTCTCAAACAAAAAACACAAAATCCTTGGGGCAATGTGGATGACCGTTATTCCATCGGCTCCCAGGCCAAAGGGAAAGTGGTAAATATCCTGCCTTACGGCGTTTTTGTGGAACTTGAGCCGGGCATTGAAGGGCTTGTCCATATCAGTGAACTTTCCTGGACCAAGCGCATTCAGCATCCTTCTGAAATTTTGAAGGCTGGAGACGAAGTTGAAGTTGTGATCCTGAATCTCGACAAGGAAAACAAGAAAATTTCCTTAGGCGTGAAACAGGCGCAGGATAATCCTTGGTCGAACGCCAGCAGCAAATACCGCGTTGGTGACCGGGTTTCCGGAACCGTCCGCAATCTTACGGATTACGGCGCGTTCATTGAACTTGAGCCGGGTATTGACGGTCTTGTTCATATCTCCGATATTTCATGGACTCACCGCGTTAATCGCCCGAGCGATGTTCTTAAAAAAGGGGACAAAGCGGATGTGATGATTCTTTCGGTGGATTCCGAAGCTCAGAAAATTTCTCTTGGGATGAAGCAATTGACCGATGATCCCTGGGAAGATCTTACCAAAGCGCTTCCTGCCGGCACTCAAATGCAGGGCAAGGTAACGCGCATTGTGAACTTTGGGCTCTTCATTGAACTTGAAAATGGGCTTGAAGGTTTGGCTCATGTTTCTGAAATTCCTAATACGACCGCTGCGGATCTCGAGAAAAATTTCACCATCGGCGACAAAGTCAGTGTTCAGATTTTGACAGTCGATAATGAGGCCAGAAAAATCGCTCTGTCCTGCAAGGGTGAAGCGGTTTCCTCAGGCCACCGCTAAAAAGCTGTCGGGCCTTCGTGGTTTCTATGACCTCCCATAACCGGCGAGTTGTTGTCACAGGTGTGGGGGTCCTTTCCTCCGTTGGATTCGGTAAAGAAGAATTCTGGACTTCCCTCAAAACAGGGAAGTCCGGAATTTCTCCGATTACCGCGTTCGATACCTCGCAATTCACTACCCGTTTCGCGGGTGAAATCAAAAACTTTGAACCTGAAAAATGGATTGAACCCAAGCGTTTAAAGCGCATGGACCGGACTTCTCAATTCGCGGTTATCACTTCCAAAATGGCGGTGCAGGACGCGGGTCTTGATTTTCAGAAAAACGGCGCGCGTGAACGGACCGGTGTGATTATCGGTACGGCGATGGCTGGGCACGGATATATTCTGAACCAGCATGTGACGCTTATGGAAAAAGGTCCGATGCGGATTAATCCTTTTACCGCGCTCGCATCCTTTCCGGATGCCTGCGCGAGCAATGTCTCGATTGAACTGGGTGTGACGGGCCCCAGCTTCTCAATCGCGACCGCCTGCTCATCCGCTTCTGACGCGGTCGGCTACGCGTTTGAGGAGATTCGAAGCGGCAGTCTCGATTTTATTATTATGGGCGGCGCGGAAGCGTCAATTTATCCCGGGATTTTGGCCGCGTTTTGTGTCGCGCGCGCGCTTTCCACTAAAAATGAAGATCCTCAAAGAGCCTGCAAACCATTCAGTCTAGACCGTGACGGATTTGTGCTTGGCGAAGGCGCGGGAATGCTTGTGCTTGAAGAATATGAGCACGCGAAAGCCCGCGGCGCGCATATTTACGGAGAAATTTTAGGTCATGGTATGACCTGCGATGCTTATCACATGACCGCGCCGGACCCTGAAGGCCGGGAAGCGAGCCGGGCGATGCGGATGGCGCTGGCAAACTCAGGGATTACCATTAATGATATTGATTATATTAACGCGCATGGAACTTCCACAGCGTTGAATGATAAAACTGAAACGATGGTTATTAAAAAAGTCTTCGGTGACCAAGCCTATAAAATTCCAATTAGCTCAACAAAATCCATGGTCGGTCATTTGATCGGTGCTGCCGGCAGTGTGGAGCTTATCGCAACTTTGCTAGCTATGGAAAATCAGGAAATCCCGCCCACGATTAATTATTCAGTGCCTGATCCGGAATGCGATTTGGATTATGTGCCGAATCAGTCGCGCAAAAAAAAGATTTCGATCGCGATGAAAAACTCATTTGGTTTCGGCGGGAAGAATTCGGTTCTGGTAATCCGGAAGGTCTGATAAGCGGTAAGTAATCAGCGTTAAGCGATAAGTTTCAGGTTTTTCACTTAACGCTTACTTCTTATTACTATTTCCTTGGTTTGAGAGTATCTTCTTCGTCGATTTCAATCTCCGCGCTGCTGTTCGCTCCGTCGATAATTCCGCGTTTTGATCCCTCAATAAAAGCAATCATGTGAAGGACTTCCTGAGAGCTTAAGGTTTTCTTCATGGCCTCAACAGCCTGAGATACGTTTAGTCCGGAACGGTAGAGCAGTTTGAAAGCTTGTTTAACTTCAGCGCGTGCTTCCGCGGAAATGCCGGCGCGTCTCATACCCACCGCGTTAATTCCTAAAGCCACCGCCGGACGTCCGCCGCAGGTAATAAACGGGGGAATATCTTTATTGGCGGCTGAAAGCGCGCTGACCATGGCCAAGCGCCCAATCTTAGAAAATTGATGAAACCCTGTCATGCCCGAAAGAAAAGCGCTGTCTTCCACCACGCAGTGTCCCGTTAGAGACGCCTGATTAACCATAATCACTTTATTTCCAATCACGCAATTATGAGCAATATGACAATAGGCCATAATGAAATTGGAATTGCCAATGATGGTGGAAGTGCCGGCCTTGGTGCCGCGGTGGATCGTGACAAATTCGCGGATCGTATTGTCATTGCCGATTTTTGTGTAGGTCGCGTCTGATTTTTTAAAGGCTAAGTCCTGAGGAATATGACCAATGACGGTATGCATATGAAACTGATTGCGGTCGCCGATCTCAGTGTTCTCTGAAATATAAGCTCCAGCCATAAACACATTGCCGGAACCTATTTTGACATTGTCTTCAATGATGACCTGGGGGCCGATTTCGTTATCAGGGCCCAAAGTGACATTTTTGCCGATCATCGCGCTAGGGTGGATTTTTGACATGGTTGGGATTCTATCACAAAAGCCTCTTTTGGGGCTACAGAGGAGGGAAAGACCCCTTTGACGCGGGTTTTAATCCCTGTTACAATACAAATTCTGTTTGTAACCCATTGTCAGCAAGAGAGATAGATCGTGAAAATCCCCGCTCAAAACCAGCTGAAAATCTTATCGGAAGGGATCGTTGATCTCATTTCAGCGGAGGAGCTTGAAAACCGCCTTATTCTTTCAGAGCGGGAAAAACGTCCTCTTCGGATTAAATACGGCGCGGATCCTTCAAGTCCCGATCTTCACTTGGGGCACACTGTTCCTTTGCGCAAGCTGCGCCAGTTTCAAGACCTAGGCCACCAGGTTGTTTTTATTATCGGAGATTTTACCGCGCGCATCGGCGACCCCACGCACCGTTCTGAAACGCGGCCCATGCTTTCTGTCGAACAGGTAAAGCAAAACGCGCTGACTTATCAGACGCAAGTGTTTAAAATTCTCGACCGTTCAAAAACCGAAGTCCGATACAACTCTGAATGGCTTGAAAAAATGTCACCCGCGGATTTTCTGCACCTCACCGCGCAGTACACCGTGGCGCGTCTTTTAGAGCGCGACGATTTTTCGAAGCGCTACAAAAGTAATCTTCCAATCGCTGTGGTGGAATTTCTTTATCCTCTTCTGCAAGGTTATGACTCTGTAATGATCAAGTCGGACGTTGAGCTTGGCGGTACGGATCAAAAATTCAATTTGATTGTCGGGCGCGAGCTTCAAAAAATCTGGAATCAAAGACCTCAGCTTGTGATGACTCTTCCGCTTCTTGAAGGGACGGACGGAATTCAAAAAATGAGCAAGAGCCTCGGCAATGCCATCGCGATTGAAGATACTCCGCGCGAAATGTTCGGCAAAATCATGTCGGTTCCAGATGCTCTTATCCCCAAATATTACAGAACAACTACTGGAATGACTGCCGAAGAGTACCAGCCGCTTATCGATAAGTTCCAGAAAGATCCAAGAGAAGGTAAGGCAAACCTTGCAGCCATGCTTGTGGATTTTTTCCGGGGGAATGAGGAAGGAAAAAAAGCGCGAGAAGAGTTTGACCGTATTTTCCGCGACAAGGGGCTCCCTGACGATATCCCAGAGCTTAAATTTGGGCAAAAATCAATCGATGTTGTTTCGCTGCTCAAAGATGCCGGTTTGGTTGAAAGTAAGAGCGAAGGCCGGCGCTTGATTGAACAGGGTGGAGTTAAAATCAATCAGCAAAAAATTTCTGATCCTGCCGCGCAGATTGATTTGCAGAAAGAAGTTTTGATCCAATGCGGGAAGCGTAAATTCGCGAAGGTTGTTTATGCAGCCTGAAATGCGAGAAAGCGCGGCAGGTGTTCTTTCTCCTGATGTTGAGGTCCGCGTTGAAAACATCTCAAAAAATTTCGGCGACCGGCAAGTTTTAGACAATGTCTCATTTGAAATCCGCCGCGGCGAAGTCCTCGGCTTCCTTGGGCCTAACGGCGCGGGCAAAACGACAACCATGCGCATTCTTACCGGATTTTTCCCTCCTTCCGCCGGGAAAGTCTGGATCAACGGCCAGGATCTTTTTAAAAATCCCTCTTCAGCTAAAAAACAAATTGGGTATTTGCCTGAGTCCGTCAATGTTTATACGGATATGCGCGTGACTGAATTTTTGGATTTTGTCGCGCAGGTAAAAGGCGTGCCGCGCTTGAATCGGCGGGCGCACCTTGAAGAAAAAATTTCACGCTGCGGTCTTTGGGACGTGCGGGACCGGCTGATCGGCCGGCTTTCAAAGGGCTACCGCCAGCGTGTCGGGCTCGCGCAGGCTTTGATTGGAGATCCCGAGCTTTTGGTTTTGGATGAACCGACCAGCGGTCTTGACCCCAAGCAAATTATTGAGATCCGGACTTTGATCCGCGAACTTGGAAAAGAACGGACGCTCATTCTCTCTACGCACATTTTGCCCGAGGTCAGCATGGTTTGCGACCGGGTGCTGATTATTAACCGCGGCAAGGTAATTGCCAGCGGGACTCCGGATGAACTTGAGGCGGGAGTGAAGGATCAGCACGAAGTTTTTGTGGTGATCGGAGATCTCTCGAAAAGAGAAGCTGCCATGAAAATTCTGGAAAGTTTGCCGGCCGTTGAGCGTATTAAAATGGTTGAAGAGCGGAAGGACAATGTTTCTTTTTCATTGTCAGTCCATAAAGGATCGGATATCCGTCCGGTGATCAGCAAACTCTTTGTTCAGCAGGAAATACCGCTTTTGGAAATCCGTTCCGGACAAATGAGTCTCGAAGAAATTTTTATGAAACTCGTAGTGAACGAAGAAGCTCCTCAAGGTCTTGTATGAAAAACGCCTTTGTGCTGGCCCGCAAAGACCTTGTCTCTTATTTTCATTCCTGGACAGGCGTGCTGATTTTCACCTTCTTTTTTGTGATTGCCGGGATCATGTTTTCATTTCTCGTAATGACCTACGCGAAATTATCCTTGAGCGCCACAAGTCAAAATGCGATGGACGCGGTGCAGGGTCTCAATCTCACGCGTTTTGTTTTCAGTTCCTTTTTTCTGAATCTCGGGGCCGTACTGATCTTTCTCGTACCGCTGCTTTCCATGCGCTCTTTCTCGGAAGAAAGAAAACAGGGGACGATGGAACTTCTTTTTACTTATCCCTTCACGGATTTTGACATTGTCTGGGGAAAATTTCTTTCAATGGTTTGGTTTCTTGAAGGGCTGCTTCTCCCGACGCTGCTTTATTTTTTATTGCTCCACAGTTTCGGAGCGAAAATTGATTTGGGTCCGATGGCGATCGCGTATCTTGGGTTTTGGCTTCTTGGAACAGCCTATCTTTCTTTGGGGCTTTTTGTGTCGTCGATTTCTGAAAATCAGGTGATCAGCGCGCTTGTGACTTTTGGGCTTCTTACGGTTTTTTGGGTTTTAGATTGGGCCGCTTCGGTCGCGGATGGTTTTTGGGGAACATTTCTAGGCGCCTGCTCTCCGCTGACGCACTACCGGGAGTTCACAATCGGCGTTCTCGATCTCAGCAATATCGCTTACTTTCTCTTCTTCCACCTCTACTTTCTTTTCTTAAGCATGCGCGCGATTGAAACGAGGAACTGGAAGGCATGAAATATCTTTTTATCCGCACCCAGCTGCTGGTGGTCTCAATCATTCTGCTCGTGACTTTTGGAATGACGATGGCCATTGTTCTGCGCTTTAACCGCCGCTGGGATTTCACGAAAGAAAAAATTTATTCGCTTTCTGATTCGACGGTTGAAATCCTTAAGCAGCTTTCAGATAAAGAGATTGAGCTCTTGGCTTTTTACCCGCAGGACGACCCGGCGCGCGCGAACTTTGAACTATTTTTGCGCGAATCCCGAATGTACCATCCGCGTTTGAGTTACCGCTTTTATGATCCTGACCGCGTTCCGGGATTTGTGAAAGAACTTCGCGTAAAAGAAGTTTACACAGTTATTTTGAAATCCGGCGGCCGGCAGGAAAGACTTGTCGGTCCCACGGAAGAGCGGCTCGCCAGTGCTATGCTCCGGTTAGCGAACCCCAAAAAATTTGAGGCCTGTTTTGTGACGGGGCATGACGAAGCTTCTCTGAACGGCGAAGACCGGACCGGTTACCGGTTTTTTAAAGAAGTTCTGCTCGACCGCAATTTCAATCCCCGCGAAATTATTTTGACGCAGGGAGGTTATCCTCAAGATTGCCATGTGCTTATCGTTCCTGGGCCGCACCGCGATTTTGATCCTTCTGAGCTTGAAGTGCTGAAGCGCGCTTTCGCGGAGGGACGGGGTATTTTCTTTTTGATTGATCCGATGGACATGGGAACCGGGGTCTCATTCCAGAATTTTATGCGTCAATTTGGAATTGTGATCGGCGGCGACGTCATTGTGGATAAAATGAGCAAAATGGTCGGCGGCGATTTTCTTGTGCCGCTCGTCGGGCAATACATCTCTCAGCATCCGATTACCGCGAAATTCGATAAGCCGACGATGTTTCCAGTCGCGCGCAGTGTGCAGCCTTCCACGGAAACAAAAGAAGGTATTGAAGTGGTGCCTCTCGCGCTCAGCAGTTCAGGGAGCTGGGCAGAATCAAATCTAAAAGATTTAGAGCAGGGTCAGGCTGTTTTTGAAGCGGACACGGATCTTGCTGGCCCCATTCCTGTGGCTGTTGCCGCAGAAAAGCAAAGCACAAAAGAACAGCCCGGCGGCCGCATTGTTGTGGTGGGCGACAGCGATTTTCTTTCGAACGCTTACATTCGTCTTCAAGGGAACCAAGATTTGGCGCTCAATATGCTCGAATGGCTTGTCCGTGACGACCGGTTTATTTCTATTCGCCCAAAACAAGCCGAGTTTCAGCCGCTCATACTGAATGAAAAGCAGCAATGGAATCTTTTCGGCGTGACGCTGGGTTTAATTCCGCTGGGATTTCTCGTTTCGGGAGCTTCCTGGCTGGTTGTGCGAAGGAAGCAGGGATGAATCCCGATAGATCTCTAACCGAATTATCGATTGAGAGAGGCTTTATTTTTTACAGCATTTTCTGTTTACCAAAAGGGCGTAATGGTTTTGGAGATCGCACGGGATGAAAACATCCATTACTCTGATTATTTCGGGGCTTTTTGTTCTGGTCTCCGGCGCTTATTTTTATTTAATGCCCGCGGGCGGCGGACCTCAGAATGGCCGTCCGGACCCTGTGGCGATGCAGCTTCTCACGCTTGAAAAAGGCGACCGTATTGCTAAAATCAAAATTGAGAAAAAAGACCAGCCAGCGATCGTGCTTAGCCGCGAAGGGGAAGATTGGAAAATCGAAGAGCCTGTGTCTTACCCAGCGGACCAAATGCTCGCGGATGGACTGAGCGTCGCGATGATTGTGAGCGTCAAAGAACGCAAACTCCCGCGGGAAAAAGGCAAGTCTTGGAAAGAGTACGGGCTTGAAGATTCAGCAATTAAAGTGGGCGTAAAGACGGCGATGAATGATACCTGGCGCGTTTTATTTTTCGGCGACAGTGCCGCGATCGGAAACTTTGTATACGCGCGCTGGGAAGGTGAGAATGAATACTTCCTCGTGAACGCGGATTTGAAAAAGGCTTTTGACCGTACCGTTTACTCGCTCAGATTCAAACAGTTTTTCCGGACGCCGCTCGCGGACGTCCGTAAAATTAGAATCAAAACGCTTGACGGCGATTATGAGCTGACAAAGCAGGATGACAAATGGTATTGGATGGACCCGGTTTCGCTTTTGGGCGAGCCTGCTTCTAAAGAGCAAGTGGATGATCTTCTCATGCTTTTGCGTGAACTCGGAATCAAAGACTTTTTAGACAAGGAAACGCGGAGCGTGAGTCTTTTTGGAATTTCAAATATCAGCCCCCAAATCACTCTTTGGGGAGCCAAGACCAATGTGGAATCCATTAAAGTGGGTCTTGAAGTTCCGACGAAAGACGCTTTTTATGGACAGCGGGAAGGTGATCCGCTGCTTTTGCTCGTGGCGCGCGCCAATATTAAAGGCGTCTTCGCGATCATTAAAGCAATGGCCGATGAGTCGATGAAAAGATTCCAGGCGGCCTCGGCCGAGCCTGCTGAAACTCAAAATGCTGCCGCTTGAAGAAAGTATTGAGTCGCTGAGAAAACAATTGGCTGAATTGGCCCCCAGGGGGGCCAATTCAAATCAAAAGGCAACACTTGTGCTGGTCAGCAAAACCGTGCCGGCCGAAATTGTGGCAGAGGCCGCAAAGTGCGGCGCCGCGGATTTTGGAGAAAACAAAGTCCAGGAGATGATTGAAAAAAAACGGGAGCTTGAGGCAATGCCTGGAATTCCAAAGCTCCGCTGGCATATGATTGGTCATTTACAGACCAACAAAGTAAAGCAAGTGCTCGGAGAAGCCGTATTGATTCATTCTCTTGACCGGCTTGAACTTGTGAAAGAAATTGAAAAACAGGCGGCCGCGAAAAAAATAGCGGAAGTGAATTGTTTGATTCAGGTAAACAGTTCCGGAGAAGAAACTAAGTTTGGATTAAAGCCGGAAGCCGTTGAAGCGTTTGTGAGTCAAATAAGTAAGGAGTCGGCGGTAAGGATCAAAGGGCTGATGACGATCGGTCCGACGAGCGGAAGCGAGCAAGAAATCCGCGAAGCGTTTAGAAAAGTGAAGCAGCTGCAGACTGAATTGAAAAAAAAGTTCCCTGTTTGGACTTGGGATATTCTCTCAATGGGAATGTCCGGAGATTACAAAATCGCGGTTGAAGAAGGTTCAACGATGGTCCGCGTGGGCTCGGCTGTTTTTGGCCCAAGACCGGCGAAAGGATAATATGCTGAAAGAAAAAATCGGTTTAATCGGTGTCGGGAATATGGGTTCGTCCATTCTTGACGGTCTTTTTGCGAAGAAGCTGGTTTCGCCGGAACAAATCTGGGTCTATGACAAGCTTACGGAAAAAGCCGCGGACTACGCGAAAACACGCAAAGTTCATTTGGCAAAATCAAATTTGGAAACGGTGCAGAATGCTTCGGTGATTCTGCTCGCGGTTAAGCCTCAGGATTTGCCGGCAACCGCGCAGGAATTTATCTCCGCGCTCACGCCGAATCATGTTTTGATTTCGATTTTAGCGGGAACGCCGGCCGCGAAATTAAAATCAGCGGTTGGCGCGAGGCCCAAAATTGTGCGTGTGATGCCGAACCTTGGCGCGAAAGTGGGAGAGTCGATGACCGCGCTTTGCTCAGAAAGTGCCGAGGCATTAACGGCCGCGGAAAATATCTTTAACGCGTGCGGTAAAACTGTCCGCTTAAAAGAAGAACACTTTGATCTTTTTACCGCGGTTTGCGGCAGCGGGCCGGCTTACTTTTTTCTTGTGATGGAACTTTTAATGAAAGAATGTGTGGAGCAGGGAATTGACGCCGCCGAAGCAAGAAAAATGGCGGTACAGACCGCTTACGGCGCCGCGAAACTCGCGCAGGACGCGAAGGAACTGCCGGCGGAACTCCGTCAGGCCGTCACTTCCCGCGGCGGAACCACTGAAGCCGCGCTCAAAGTTTTATTTGAATACGCTTTTCCTCAAGGTTTTCACGAGGCCCTTCAGGCCGCCGCGAAACGGGGAAAAGAATTAAGCCAAGGGTAACTAATTTTCCCTTCTCCCTTTGGGAGAAGGTTAGGATGAGGGTGCTTAACCCTCACCCCGCCCTTTCCCAGTGGGAGAGGGAGAAAGAAAGAGGAGAAAAAATATGTTTATTTTAGGAGAGCTGTTCGGAGCCTTAGCCGTTTTGGTGAACGGAATTTTTACGATTCTTTATTGGCTGCTTTTCGCGCGGATTGTGATTTCGTGGTTTCCGGTCGACCCTTACCACAGCGCGGTGCAGTTTTTGCATCAAGTGACCGAGCCTATTTTGGCGCCTTTTAGAAAAATTCCGCTTCAAATCGGATCACTCGATTTTTCCGCGCTTCTGGCGTTCGTGACGCTTTATTTTATCCGCAACGTTCTTGTAAGAGTCCTGATTGGATTAGCCGGTCAATTTGGCGGCGCGACCATTTAATTTAAAAGAGGTGTTTTGTGGCGATGAAACGTTTTAAGAAAAATAATTCTGACGAACTTGAAAAAATCCAGGCGGCCGTAAAATTTATCAGAAAGGCCTCGCCGGTGATTCCTGAAATCGCGATCATTCTCGGGACGGGGCTTGGAAACTTGGCGAAGAAAATCAAGGCGGACGCTGAAATTGATTATAAAAAAATTCCGAACTTTCCGGTTTCAACCGTGGAATCGCACGCGGGCAAACTGCTTCTTGGAACTTTAGCCGGAAAAAAAGTCGCGGCGATGGAAGGACGCTTTCATTTTTACGAAGGCTATTCGATGAAGGAAGTGACTTTCCCGGTGCGTGTGCTCCGTGAGCTTGGCGCGAAAATTCTCGTGGTTTCCAACGCGGCCGGTGCCATGAACCTGACTTATAAGAAAGGTGATATTGTGGTCATTGAAGACCAAATTAATTTTATGGGTCAAAACCCGCTGATTGGCCCGAATGATAACCGCCTGGGTCCCCGGTTTCCGGACATGTACGCGCCGTTCTCCGCGCGTCTCGCGAAAATCGTGGAAGATACGGGCAGGGAAGTTAAAGTTCCAACGCGCCGCGGGGTTTATGTGGGTGTTTCAGGCCCGAACCTCGAAACGCGGGCGGAATACCGAATGCTTCGAGGCTGGGGCGCGGATTTGGTCGGCATGTCGACTGTTCCTGAAGTGATCGTCGGCGTGCACATGGGTATGGAAATTCTGGGTTTGAGTATCGCCACCGACCTTTGCGATCCTGACCATCTTGAACCGTGCGATATCAAAGAAATTATTAAGACCGCGAACGAAGCGGGGCCGAAGCTCGACAAACTTTTGGAAGCAGCCATTCGTAAGTTTTAAAAAAATAAAACGTATATCGTACTTCGTCTATCGTGAATCGCTTGCGATGGACAAAGCGCGACGTGCGATGGGCGAAATATGACTGAAGAAAAATCCTACACAACAAGTCTTAATCTTCCGCAAACGCCTTTTCCTATGAAGGCGGATCTTGCCAAGCGCGAGCCGGACATGCTTAAGGGCTGGGAGACGGACGGGCTTTACGCGGAGATCCGCAGAAAATCCGCGGGGAAGCCGCCTTATATTCTGCACGACGGGCCGCCTTACGCGAACGGGCATACGCATATCGGCCACGCGCTCAATAAAATTTTAAAAGACATCATCGTCAAATATAAAACCATGCAAGGCTTCGACGCCTTGTACGTGCCCGGCTGGGACTGTCACGGTCTTCCGATTGAACACGCGTGCCTTAAAGAAATGGGCAAACGCAAAGACCAGGTTGAGCGCGTTCCGTTCAGAAAAGAAGCGCGTAAATACGCCGAACGCTTTGTCGCGATTCAGAAGGAAGAATTCAAACGTCTCGGCGTTTGGGGCGAATGGGACAAACCTTATCTTACAATGAATTATGAGTATCAATCCGCGATTGCCGAATCATTCCTGAAAATTTATGAAAAAGGATTTATCGAACAGCGCCTGAAACCCGTTCCCTGGTGCTGGGACTGCGAAACCGCGCTCGCGGATGCTGAGCTGGAGTATGAAGATAAAGCTGATGACACGGTTTATGTGAAATTTGCGGGCTCCAAAAATGATTTTTCATTTCTTGTCTGGACGACAACGCCCTGGACATTACCCGCGAACGTGGGACTCGCGCTTCACCCGGATTTGGAATATGTCACGGTCGAAACTGAAAAGGGCCGGCTGGTATTTGCCCGTGCTTTGAAAGACGCGCTGACTGCGAAGCTTGGATTGAAGGAAGTTAAAGAAATTGGAATTAAAAAGGGCAGGGATTTTGCCGGTCTTGAAGCGAAACATCCATTTCTTGATCGAATGTCTAAGGTGATCAACGCTGATTATGTGACGGCTGAAGACGGAACCGGCATTGTTCATATCGCCCCGGGCCACGGCGAAGACGATTATATTTACGGCTCGCTTGAAAACCATCTTCCCATTCTCTCTCCCGTCAATCATTGGGGAAAATTTACCAAAGATTTTTCTGAAGGCGAAGGCCTGCATGTTTTGAAAGCGGGGAATCAAAAAGTCATTGATATCCTCCGGGAAAAAGGCGCGCTTCTTCATACTGAAAAATACACTCACTCTTATCCGCATTGCTGGCGCTGCAAGAAGCCGATTATTTTCCGCGCGACGCCCCAGTGGTTCATGAAAGTCGATCATAATGATGTGCGCAAAAAAATGTCGACGGCCATTCAGTCTGAAATTAAATTCACTCCCGACTGGGGAAAGAACCGCATTGGATCGATGGTTGAGGGGAGACCCGACTGGTGCCTTTCCCGCCAAAGGTATTGGGGAGTTCCGATTCCGATGATTCATTGCAATGGGTGCCAAGCCTATTTCCCAGCTGACCGCGCGAAGGTTCATGAGATTTTTGAGAAGGAAGGCGCGGATGCCTGGTTTGCGCGGACGTCCGCTGAATTTCTGCCCGCGGGTTTTAAATGCAAATGCGGTTCTCAGGATTTTAAGCAGGACGAGGACATCATTGATGTTTGGTTTGATTCCGGTGTTAGTCACCAGGCCGTACTGAGAAAACGGCAAGGGCTGAGTTTTCCCGCGGATCTTTATCTTGAAGGCTCTGATCAGCACCGCGGCTGGTTTCAATCTTCGCTCACCGCGTCGATGGCCATTGAAGAAACCGCTCCGTTCAAAGGAGTGCTCACGCACGGTTTTGTTGTCGACGGCGAAGGGAAGAAAATGTCGAAATCCGCCGGCAATGTTGTAGCGCCTCAGGATGTCATGAAAGAATTCGGCGCGGATATATTGCGCCTTTGGGTGTCGTCCTGCGATTACAGCGTGGATGTCCGGCTTTCAAAAGAAATCTTAAAACAGCTTGCCGATTCTTACCGGAAAATCCGCAATACTTTCCG
>CAZEFF010000010.1:39068-45392 GCA_964511315.1 uncultured bacterium
AAGCTGCTCGCGCCGATTCTGCCCATGACCATGGATGAAATCTGGCGTGTTTATTGCATTGAAGAAGGTGTTTTGTCAGTTCATACGGACAGCTGGGCGTCGCGGCAGAGTAAACTTCCGGCAAAAGCGGAAGATTGGTCGCATATCCGTCATATTCGTGATACTGTAACTCCCGCCCTTGAAACGAAGCGAGTGGCGGGACTGATCGGCGCGAGTCTTGACGCGAAAATGTATTTGCGCACCGAAAACGCCGAGCTGGCAAGAATTCTGAATGAGAACTGGAAAGATCTGCCGCGCGTACTGATTGTTTCGCAGGCCTTCCCGTTTAATGATAAGAAGGAAGGCGACGAAGAGATGTCTTATTCCTTTGAGGGGATTGAGGCGAAGATCTTTGTGCGGGTGGAAAAAGCGGACGGCCAAAAATGCGTGCGCTGCTGGAACTATTCAGAAATTGTAGGAACAGACGCTGAACATCCCGGTCTTTGCGGGAAGTGTCTTGAGGCTGTAAAATAAGCTAAATAATCTGTCATTGCGAAAGAGGCAATGGCAAGTTTCATAGGAGCTGCATGGGACTTTATTTGGTTAAACAGAAAAAAGTTCTCAAAAAGGTTCTGGTGGGCGCGGGCCTTTTTCTGATTGGCGCTATTTTTCTCTTCTTCATTTATCAAATCGGAAATTTCTATCACCGGCCGTCCTGGCTGATGCATCCTTTGTTTCCCGCGTTCGTCATGACTGTAATCGCGCTTGCCGCCTATAAGCCGCTTGACGCGGCGATGACCCGCTTTTTTAGGCATTATCTTTTTAAGCAGAAAACCTACGCTCAAATGACGCTGTCGAACTTAGCCGATGAACTCGCTTTGATTCTTGATCTCTCCGAGCTTTCCAATTTAGTGGTCAATACTTTCGGCGAAGTGCTGCATCTTAAAACGGTCGCGCTTTTGGTCCCAAACCGTTTACGCGGAGATTATGAAATTGCATCCGCGTTTGGCTGGAGCGTTTCAGACGCGCGCCGCGTTCGGTTCTCGGAAGATTCTCCAATGATCAAGTGGCTTCAGGACTGCGGCCCTCACGTGGTGGTCCGCGATGTGGTGTCCCGGTGTCTTTCGTGGCAGGAGTCAAACCGTATTCAGCAGGATTTTGATCAGCTCCGGGCCAACTGGATTATTCCTCTTTTCATCAAAGAAGAATTTGTCGGTTCTTTAGCTTTCGCGGCCGCGAGCCCGGATTTTAAATTTGATGAATCAGATTTTCATTTCTTCCGTCAGTTCGCGGCTCCGGTGGCAACCGCGCTTAGAAACGCTCTCGCGGTGCTTGAGCTTAAGATCGCGAACGAAGAATTGCAGGACGTTCAGTCCCAGCTTCTTCAGACCACGAAGATATCCGCCATTGAACAGCTGGCAACCGGGATTGCCCATGAAATCCACAACCCCTTAACCATTATTTCGGGGAAGGCTCAGGTTCTTTTGCTCCAAAAGGAGCGCAACCGCCTGGACGAGAGGGTTGAAGAAGTCCTAAAAACGATTGTGAAGCAAACGAAGCGGGCTGCCGATATAACACGAAAGCTTTTGATGTTTTCCCAAAGCTCGGGATCGCCGAAAGAATGGCTGCGTTTGGAGCAGGTGCTGGAAGATACTATCGCACTCGTATCCTACCAAACTTCCCTGGAAGGAATTGAAATTAGCCGCTCACTTGGGGCAGGAATCCCTTCCTTTTATGCCAATGTGCATGAAATGCGGGAAGTTTTTCTCAACCTGGTTCTAAACGGGGTTCAGTCGGTCGGAGCAAAGGGAAAGATTCATTGTGAGGTCCACTACAAGGCGCCGGACCAAATCATTGAAATCTCTGTTTCTGACAGCGGGAAAGGCATTCCTCCCGAAAATATCGAAAAGCTGTTTAATCCATTTTTTACGACGCGGCCGGACGCGGTAGGTCTCGGACTTTTTGTGACGAAACAAATTGTCCACCGGTACGGGGGCTCGATCAGAGTCGAAAGCCGTCCGGAAGAAGGAAGTTTGTTTAGAGTGCAGCTGCCGATTTTTGAGTCGTACGGCGCGGCTTCAGAGAAAAATGCGACTTTGTCGTTATTTCCTGATACTGAGGCGTCTCAGTCGAAGAGAGTTTGAGGAGGATTTGTGAATAAGCTTTTGGTGGTGGATGATGAAACTGAAATTTGTGAATTTTTAAAATCCTTTTTTGAAGAGCGCGCGTTTCAAGTCACGACGGTTTCAAACGGCGAGCTCGCGCTCGCTCAAGTGGATTTAATTAAACCTCAGGTGGTGCTCCTCGATATTCATATGCCCGGAATTGACGGGATGAATGTGCTGAGGCAGATTAAAGCGAAATATCCTGATATGAAAGTGATTATGGTCACCGCTCTTGAGACCCGTGAGAAAATCGAAGAAGCTATGCGTCACGGTGCCGATAATTACATCACCAAACCCCTAAGTTTGGAATATCTTGAAAAGGATGTGCAGGAAAAAATCGCTCATTTGATGGGAACATATTAGTTGAGCGTTTTTCCGATCTCATGATTTCCCCCGTACGGAAAAAAATTGATTATCAAAAAGTTCTGCGCGACGTGGCCAAAAGCATGGTCCGCCTTAAGCGTCCGCAGCGGCTTTTGAAAATGATCGCCCGGTATGTTGACCGGGAGCTTGGCTTGACCCACACCTCGCTGCTTTTCCTTGAAGAAACGAAAGAACGTTTTGTTTTTCTGGATTCAAAAGGAACAGGGCGTCTGCCGACGCGCCTCTTAAAGATCGAAGCAGAACATCCGATGGTTCAGTGGTTTACCCGGACCCGTCACAAAGAATCAGGGACCCGCAATAAGTATGGTTTTGAAATCGAAGATTATCTTTACCGCCCGCGTCTTGAAAAGAAACTAGGACTTCCCGCTGTCAAAAAAGATCCCGAACGTTATGTGGATGTGATCCGTTTGATAAAATTCATGGAAGACTTTAAGGTTGAACTGGTGGTTCCGGGTTATTATAAAAATTCTCTGCAAGGACTGCTTTTGCTTGGAAGCAAAAAGGATGACCGGAAATTTTCATCTTCCGAAATCTCATTTTTCCAAGTGCTCGCGCAGGACTGCTCCATGGCGATTAAAACCGCGGAATATCATCACAGCCTGATTGACCAAAATCAGGAACTCGTGAAGCGCGTTGAAGAAATCGAAGTGCTTCGAAAAAAAGAACGGGAGACTTTTTACCAGATCATGCGTTCACTCGCGCAGGAAGTTTACGCGAAAGATTCTTATACCTTTGGTCATATTGGACAGGTGGAGCGTCTTGGAATCATGACTGCCAAAGAAATGGGGCTTGATCTTTCCGGTAAAAAAGGCGATGTGCTTTCCGCCGGACTTATTCTTCACGACGTCGGTAAAATCGGAATTCCCGATCATATTCTTAAAAAACCCGGCAAGCTGACTTCCGATGAATGGGAGATCATGAAAACGCATGTGGATAAGGGTGCCAGAATTTTGGAGCACCTTTCTGATTTTCGCGAAGTCGCGGAAGTCGTCCATTGTCACCATGAACGGTTTGACGGGACGGGTTATCCTCGCCAGCTGAAAGGGGATCAAATTCCGATTGAGTCGCGCATTGTTTCCGTGGTTGACGCGTTTCATGCCATTGTGTCAACCCGCTGCTACAGCCAGGGCCGTCCTGTGGAGGTGGCGTTTGAGGAGCTTGAAAAGATGGCCGGCAGTCAGTTTGATCCTCAGGTGGTTGAGGCCTTTATCCGATCCCTTAAGCGGGAAATGAAAAAAAGAGGGGTCGGTTTCTTCCTCGAAGACCTTGAACAGGGCCACGTAGGACAGCAGGAATCCGCCGCCTAGAGCCGGGCGAAAAGGCTTGCCTCCCCGGGGGGCTATCACTATAATACCCACTTCCATTCACACTAAGAGGGAGCTAAAGACCTAATTTTATGGAAAAAAACGAAGAGAAAAAAGAGTGGGACAAGTTTAAGAGAATCCTTATGGAAGCCCGCCGCAGGATTGCCGGGGATTTGCAGCATCTCGAGGGTGAAAGCTTAAACAATAACCAGCGCGAGTCCGCCGGGGATTTGTCCGGATATTCTTATCACATGGCAGATATGGCCAGTGATAATTTTGACCGCGAATTCACTCTGGGTCTTGCTTCTTCAGAACAGCAAAGCTTAAACGCGATTGATGTTGCCCTTCGCAAAATTGACGAAGGCGCTTACGGTGTCTGTGAAAATTGTTCCAAGCCCATCCCTCAAAAACGTTTAATGGCGATGCCGTATGCCCGTCTTTGCATTAAATGTCAGGAAATTGAGGAGAAGACGAAACGTCGCCAGTAATTTCGTACTACCTTCTGGTTGCTTCGGTTATCGCGCTTGATCAGCTCTCCAAATATCTAGCGCTTCATTTTCTTTCTTCCCTCGATTCACTTCCGCTGATCCCGGATTTTTTTCATCTCACGCTTGTCCAAAATCACGGAATCGCTTTCGGGCTTTTCCATCAGCACGAAACCCTTTTACTTGTTCTTATCAGCGTGAGTTTGGTGCTTCTGTTTATTTGGGGCCACACGTTAAGGCACGCCGCCTTGTCGCGCGCGGGGATTGGACTTATTCTCGGCGGCGCCGTAGGCAACTGGATTGACCGCGTGCGAGTCGGCGCGGTAATTGATTTTTTAGACTTCCGTTTTTGGCCCGTTTTTAATCTCGCTGACAGCGCGATTACGGTCGGGGTTGTGCTTTGTATGATTCTCTTTTTAAAGGAACAGAAAAAAACTTCGTTATGATTCCAGTCTTTTTTTCATTCGGGCCCATTCATATTTATTCTTTCGGTGCCATGGTCGCGCTGGGTGTTTTTGTGTCGCTCAAACTCATGACCCGCCGGGCCGCCAAAGACGGTTTTCCCCAGGTTCAGGAAGTTACCGATCTTACTTTTATCACGATTCTCGCGGGTTTCCTCGGAAGCCGTCTGCATTACGTGATCCAGAACTGGCAATGGTTTTCAGAGCACCCCTTCGAAATTCTTCATTTATGGGAAGGCGGCCTTATTTTTTACGGAGGTGTTTTCGCGTCGATGGCCGCGCTTGTTATTTATATGCGGATCCGAAAAATCCCCCTGCTGAAAGGGTTTGATTTTTTATTTCCCTATCTCGCTTTGGCCCACGCGTTTGGACGTTTCGGCTGTTTTTTAAACGGATGCTGTTATGGAAAGCCTTGCGCGCTTCCATGGGCCGTCAGGTTTCCAGGGCTTCAAGACGCGGTTCATCCCGCTCAGCTTTATGAAGCGGTTCTTGATATCGCGCTCTTTCTGTTTTTGAACCGCCGTTATTCCCGAAAAGCCTTTGACGGTCAGGTCACAGCCCTTTATTTTGTGTTTTATGGGGCAATCCGTTTCATTGTAGAAATTTTCCGCGATGGAAATCCTGTCTGGCAAGGGCTTACCTACAATCAGTGGATCAGTCTTGGATTTATTTCAGCCGGGGCTGCCGCTCATTTTATCTTCTCCCGCAAGCAAACGGCAGTCCGGTAATTTATGCCCGCCTTGAACCGTGAATTTACTTTTGATTCCTCCAATGAGGGCAAACGCGCGGATATCGCGCTCGCTGAGCTTTTGTCTGAAAGATTTTCCCGCTCTCAAATTAAAAAAATGATTGATGACGGCTCCATTACGGTCAATGGGAAAAAGATCTCAGCGCATTATCACGTGAAGTCAGGCGAGACCGCGAAAGTCGAATGGGGGATTGCTGATGACGGCGGTGTCCGCGCGGAAGATATCCCTCTCGATATTCTTTATGAGGATGAAGACATCCTGCTGGTCGATAAACCCGCGGGAATGGTGGCGCATCCGGCAGCGGGCAATGAAAAGCATACGCTTGTGAACGCGCTGCTTTTTCATGTGAAGGGGCTTTCGAGTTTGGGCGGTGACGTTCGTCCAGGCATTGTTCACCGTCTTGATAAAGAAACTTCCGGAATCATGGTGATCGCGAAAAATGACAAGGCTCACGCGTTTATGTCCAAACTTTTCAAGAAGCGGACGATTACGAGGATTTACCGCGTCGCGGTGCGCGGAATTGTTCAGCATGACGAAGGTTATGTGGAAGAGCCGGTCGGACGCGCGTTTCTCAGCCGGAAAAAAATGATCATCCGCCCGGCCGGAGGCAAAGACGCGCTCACATACTTCAAGGTGCTGAAGCGGTATAAAAAAGCGACGCTTTTAGAAGTGAGACCTCATACCGGCCGCACGCATCAAATCAGGGTGCATATGCGCCATTTAGGGCATCCTGTTTTGGGGGACGCGCTTTACGGAATGGCAACTCCCGGAATTTCACGGCAAGCTGTTCACGCGCT
>CAZEFF010000010.1:45427-52650 GCA_964511315.1 uncultured bacterium
CATAAAGAAGTCTATTTTGAGACCCAATTACCCAAGGATTTTGAAGCCCTTTTGACTTATCTAGAAGCGGAAGAGTAACGCTCTCCGGCCTTGTTCCGCGGTTTCTTTCCTATTATAATACCCGCCTCTCGTCATTAACCGATAAGGAATCCCAATGGCTTATAAAAATCTTCAAGATTACATCGATCATTTAAGAAAAATCGGCGAACTTCGTGATATTAAACCGGAAGTTGATCCTATTCTCGAAGTGACCGAAATTTATGACCGCGTCGTCAAAAAACAGGGCCCCGCGCTTTTCTTTCATAAGCTCAAGGGTTCTGAAATGCCTCTTCTTATTAACACCTTCGGTTCTCCTGAACGTATGGCCGCGGCATTCAAGATGAAGGATGTGAATGAGGTAGCCGTGCGCATCGAAGAATTCACCGAAATGCAGATGCCTTCCAGTCTTTTAGGAAAAATCCAAATGCTGCCGAAACTTGGCGAGCTTAACGCGATTGGCCCGAAGTCCGTTAAAAGCGCGCCTTGTCAGGAAGTGGTGATCAAAGCAGGCGAGGGACCGATGCTGGATAAAATCCCTGTTCTCCAATGCTGGCCGGACGACGGCGGAAAATTTATTACGCTGCCCATGGTTTTTTCACGCGATCCCCAAAGCGGCAAACGCAATGTGGGACTTTACCGCATGCATGTTTATGATAATCAAACGACGGGCATGCATTGGCAGATTCATAAAGACGGCGCGGATCATTTTAGAAAATTACCAAAGGGCTCCAAAAAACGTCTAGAAGTTGCCGCTGTGCTAGGCGCTGATCCAGCGACGATGTTTTCCGCGGCCTGCCCCTTGCCGAGCGGGCTCGATGAAATGATGCTTGCGGGATTTCTCCGCAAAGAACCGGTGGAGCTTGTGAAGTGCAAAACGATTGATTTGGAAGTCCCCGCGAATGCCGAAATTGTTCTCGAAGGTTATGTGGAAGAAGGGGAAATGCGGACAGAAGGCCCGTTTGGCGATCATACCGGATTTTATTCCCGCGCGAAGGAGTTCCCGGTTTTCCATGTGACGTGCATGACGCATCGAAAAAATCCTGTTTATGTTACGACCGTCGTAGGCCGTCCTCCAATGGAAGATTGCCACCTCGGCAAAGCCATCGAACGGATTTTTTTACCGCTTATCAAAAAACAGATTCCTGAAATTCTTGATATGAATATGCCGTGGGAAGGCTGTTTTCATAACTGCATGATTGTGAAAATTAGGAAAACTTACCCTGAGCAGGCCAAGAAAGTGATGCACGCGATTTGGGGGCTTGGTCAAATGATGTTCTCCAAATGTATTATTGTTCTCGATGAAGACGCGGATATTCAGGATGTGAGAGAAGTCGCGTGGCGGGCGTTTGGAAATGTGGACCCTAAGCGGGACATTGTTTTCGTTGACGGCCCGATTGATGAGCTGGATCATTCCGCGAGTAACGATTTTTTCGGGTCGAAAATGGGAGTTGACGCTACCCGTAAATCCGAAGCTGAGGGGATGAAGCGTCCCTGGCCTGAAGATATGGTAATGACTGCTTCAATCCAAGAACTTGTCAGCAAACGCTGGAAGGAATATGGACTCTAAACAAGAAGCTGGAAGGCGGAAGGTTGAAGGTGGAAAGGAAGAAAAGGCTAAGCCATCGGCCTTCGACCCTCGGGCTTCCTCCTTGTTTGTTTTTCTGGAAATGATCAAATTTGAGCATTCTATTTTTGCGCTGCCGTTTGCTTATTTGGGATTGATTCTTGCTGAACGAGGCTGGCCCCGAACGTCTTTATTGATTCTCATTACAATCGCGATGGTCAGTTTCAGAACTATGGCCATGGGCCTTAACCGTTTAATTGATGCCGCGATCGATAGCCGCAATCCGCGCACAAAAAACCGGGCCATCCCAGCCGGAAAACTAAAATCTCCCTTTGTTTGGGGGATTACCCTTATCTCAGCGCTCATTTTTGAAGCGGCCGTTTACCGGTTAGGGGGATATTGCTGGACCTTGTCGCCCGTCTGTATTTTTCTCGCTTGGCTTTACCCGTTTACGAAAAGATTTACCTGGCTCTCCCATACCGTTTTGGGTATCATACTTGGCATTGCCCCCTACGGGGCCTGGCTTGCCAGCCGGCAGGAATTTTCATGGATTCCGGGCTTTTTAATGATCGGAATCGCTTCATGGGTAGCCGGTTTTGACATCATTTACGCTCTTCAAGACCTGGATTTCGATAAAAGCGCGGGACTTTATTCCATTCCTTCCCGGTTTGGGCGGGATTTCAGCCTTAGGCTGACGCGGGTCCTTCATCTTGTGACCTTGATTTCCTGGGTTTTAGTAGGAGTTGCAGCGAGCTTAGGACCCATATATTTTGCCGGAATGGTTCTTGCGGCTGCCTTTTTGGTCCGAGAACACTGGCTGATCTCTTCATTCGGCCTTGAGAAACTCAACGAGGCTTTTTTTACAATGAACGCGATTGTGAGTATCGCGGTTCTTGCCGCGGTGATCGCAGATTTTTCATTGGGGAGCTACTTGCGATGAAATCTTATGTTGTGGCAATGACAGGGGCGAGCGGAGCCGCTTACGGCATCCGTTTGGTGAAAGCCCTCGCTGAACTGAATTATCATATCGATCTTGTGGTTTCTGAACCCGCGCGCCTAGTGATGCGCGAAGAATTAGGCATTTCCCTCCGCAGTCTAACCCGTGTTGAAGATCTCATTCCCGTTTTCGGCAAAGACATCAGCGGCCGTCTGACCGCGCATTCCGCGAAAGATTTTTCTGCTTCAATCGCGAGCGGCTCTTATCCCACGGAAGGTATGATGATTGTGCCTTGCAGCATGGGAACGCTTGGCGCGGTCGCGAATGGAATCAGTCAGAACCTTATTCACCGCGCGGCCGATTGCATGATTAAGGAAGGCCGGCGGCTGGTCATTGTGCCCCGCGAAACACCGCTTTCGGCTATTCACCTTGAAAATATGCTGAAGCTTTCAAAACTTGGCGTGCGCATTGTTCCCGCGATGCCCGCGTTTTATTCCGGCGCGAAGAACCTTGATGAAATGATTGATTTTATGACCGGCAAAATTCTTGATCAGCTGAATATCGCTCACACGCTTTATCCGCGCTGGACCGGCGCTTTGCAGCCGCTCGCGCAAGCGGAACAGGATTAACGCCTTATCATGCCGCGCGCTTCCGTTAAAAATAAAATCCGGATCGGCAAAATCTGCTACACAAACTGCATTCCATTTTATCATGGGCTTGATTTGGGGCCTGAAAGTGAAGTCGAGCTTTTGGAAGATTATCCCGCGCGCTTGAATGAAGCGATACGGGAAAACAAGATTGATATTGCCCCCATTTCTTCACTGGCCTATCTAAAAAATCAGGATCAGTATTGGCTGCTTCCTGAATTCGCGATTGGCGCGCGTGATTTTTCCGGCAGTGTCATTCTCTTTTCAAAGGAAAGGATCGAAGGCCTCAATAATGAAACCATCGCGGTTTCCGAAGAAAGCCTTAGTTCCTCCGCGCTGTTAAAAGTTATTCTTGCCTCGAAGTATAAATTTAAAAATCAATTTGAAGTGATGGCGTCTAATCCTGAAGCGATGCTGGGTAAGCATAAAGCCGCGCTCGCGATCGGTGACAGCGCGCTTTTTTTTCAACCGAAGGAATTTGTCTATAAGTATGACTTGAGCGAACTTTGGTGGAACTGGACGAACAAGCCTTTTTGTTTCGCGGTTTGGGCGGTCCGTAAAGAGTACGCGAAGAATTTTCCGGAAGATGTTGCTGCTTTTCGGGAAATTCTAAAGCATAATCTCGACCGCAATTTGGCGGATATTGAGAAACTCATTAAAGATGCGATCGGACTGAACTTTCTGGATAAACGGTTTTCAAAAATTTTCGGATATCTATTTAACCTTAACTTTGGATTTGACGCGCAAATGCGTGAGGGCCTCGAGCTTTTCTATAAGTGCGCCGCGCAAGCGGGTCTCGCGCCTCAGCCTAAGCCTTTGGAGTTTTGTTCATGACGCAGGGAGCCATGGTCGATATGATCGATTCCATTCTGGAAAAACGTTTGAACGGCGAGCGGATCGGCCTTGAAGAAGGAATCCTTCTTTACCAAGGCGACCTTCTGCGTCTTGGAAAAGCCGCCAATACTTTGGTCGAGCGGCTTCATCAGGACCGCAAAGTGACTTTTATTGTGGACCGCAATGTGAGCTATACCAATACCTGTGTGGTGGACTGTGATTTTTGCGCGTTTTACCGCAGTCCGGGTGATAAGGAAGCTTATACGCTGACCTATGATCAGATCTTTCAAAAAATTCAGGAGCTCGTGGATCTCGGCGGAACGCAGGTTCTCATTCAGGGCGGTGTGAACCCCAATCTTCCGCTGGAATATTATCTCGATTTGATTCGAGCCGTGCGCCAGAAATTTCCGACCGTTCACGTTCACTCTTTTTCTGTGGTGGAATTTGATATGATTCATAAAAAATTCAGGATTCCGCTTCCGGAAGTTTTCCGCCTCTTTAAAGAAGCGGGGCTCAATTCTCTGCCGGGCGGCGGCGCGGAAGTTTTGATGGACCGCGTGCGCGACGCGATCAGCCCGAAAAAAGCGGATTCCGCGCGCTGGATTGAAGTGATGCGCACCGCTCATGAAGCAGGGCTTAAGTCAACCGCGACCATGGTTTTTGGACATATCGAAACGATTGAAGAACGCATTCAGCACATGATTAAAATCCGTGATCTGCAGGATCAAACCAAGGGTTTCCGCGCGTTTATTCCCTGGACGCTTTCTCCGCAGGGCACGCCGCGCATGAGCCGGTTCCGTCCCGCGGGCGGTGAAGATTATTTGAAGACTGTCGCCATTTCCCGTCTGATGCTTGACAATATTGATCATGTGCAAAGCGGTTGGCTGACGGAAGGATTGAAGCTCGGCCAAGTGGCATTGGCATTCGGCGCGGATGATATGGGAGGCACACTTCTTGAAGATAAGGTCCTTGAGCCGACGGGCATTGCGGTTAATACGCGTAAAGATGACCTGGTCCGTTTGATCCGCGAAGCGGGGTACATTCCTGTTCAGCGCAACACTAACTACGAAATTATCCGAACGTTTAATTAGTTTTATGTCTTCATCCGCGCTGCAAGACCCGCAAAAAAAATCACTTAATCTCGCGTCGCCTGACTCTAAAACGATTCAAAATTTTTTTGACAGCATCGCGTTCCGCTACGATTTTTTAAATAGTTTTCTGAGTCTGCGTTTGGACGAAAGATGGCGGGAGAAATCGCTCAAGCTGCTTATGGAGGGACGCGAAGAGTCGCTCCTTGATTTGGGGACGGGTACTGGAAAATTTTTGGAACTCGCGCTGAAAATAAAAAAATGGAAGCGGACGGTCGGACTTGATTTTTCGCAGGGCATGCTTCAAGTCGCTAAGCGGTCTTTGGGTGAAGGAACGGGGCTTGTCAGCGGAGACTTTCATTTCCTGCCGTTTCAAAATAAGACTTTTGATCTGGTGATTTCAAGCTTCACTCTGCGAAGCGTTAAGCAAATGCCGCAATTTTTGTCTGAAGTATTCCGATTGCTGAAGCCGAATGGAAAAGCCGGCTTTTTGTGTCTTACGCGGCCGACCAATTTTTGGTGGAATATCATTTACTACCCCTATTTAAATTTATATCTCCCTTTGATCGGCTGGCTGTTTTCCGGAAATGGGGACGCGTATCAATTTCTTTCGAAATCAATCCAAACCTTTCAGGAACCGGAAAAAACTGCGGTGATGATGAAAGAAGCGGGTTTCCGTGAGGTTGAAATCCGCCGTTTCACAATGGGTTCGGCGACATTAATTATGGGGAAGAAATAATGGATATTGAGAAGAAACTGCTCGAAAAAAATATTGTGCTGCCTGCGGCGCCTAAGCCTGTCGGCTCTTATTCTCCGGTGGTGATTCATCGGGGGATTGCTTATTTGAGCGGCCAAGTTTCCAAAATGCCTGATGGTAAAGTCATGGGCGGTAAATTAGGCAAAGACCTATCCGTTGTAGAAGGGCAGAAGGCGGCGAGGCAATGCGCTTTAAACGCGCTCAGTATTCTTAAAACTTTTGTCGGATTTGATAAAATAGACCGGGTGATTCGCCTTGTCGGCTATGTGCAATCGGCGCCTGATTTTTATGAAATTCCTTCTGTGGTGAACGGAGCGTCAGACCTCTTTCTTGAAATTCTTGGTGAAAACGGAATCCATGCCCGCTCGTCGGTGGGCATGCAAAGCCTTCCGATGAACGCGGCTGTCGAAATTGAACTGACTGTGGGGTTGAAATAGAATGAAATCATTCCTTAAATTTGTGCTTATTGTTGCTGTCATTGTTTTGCTTAGCGCGTTTCTGGCGCCCTTGCTATTTAAAATCCTGCCTTTTAAATTTGAGCGTATCTTCAACCGCCTAATCATGATCGGATCACTGGCCTCCATATTTATCTTTGTCCGTTTTAAGATGGATTGGCTCAAGGATTATGGTTTGGCATGGAAAAAGGACAGTCTTCCGTTTTTTGGGAAAGCCTTTCTTTGCGCTTGGGGTATTCTTGTTTTGCTGAGCGCGACAAAAGTGGTGCTTGGGGTTTCAGGATGGCAGCCTAGAGATTTTCCCTTCCTGACCTTCGCGACTCGAATTGTCACGGATCTGTTCGCGGGTCTTTTAATTGGGGTAATTGAAGAGTTCTTTTTTAGAGGGTTTGTTTTCCGTTCATTTTTAAACCGGTTTAAATGGCCGGTAGTTCCGGCAGTGATTGCCGCCAATATTTTTTATTCGGTTGTGCATTTCGTCAGTGTCAAAAAGCCGCCCATTGGTCCCAACCCGGATTTCTTTGATTCTCTGAAGCTTGTCGCGGCTCCGTTTGCTTCACTTGCTGAGTGGCAGACTCTGTGGCCGGCTGCGGTTGGGCTTTTTATTTTCGGCCTGATTTTAAATCATGTAGTGATCCGGACGGGCTCTTTATATCCCGCGATTGGGCTTCATGCCGGGGCCGTTTTTTTTATCAAGTCAGACGCCCTCCTAGTCGATTCCATTAAAGGAACGACGCTTTTATTTGGATCCGCAAAGGCGTACGACGGCATGCTTGGATGGGCTTTTTTAATCGCGTTAGAAGTACTCGTCTGTTTGCTTATTCGAAACTCAAAAGAAATAAAATCATGAACAGAAAAATTCTTGCACTGCTGCTGCTCTTAACCACTTTGCCTGGAATCTC
>CAZEFF010000010.1:52750-54698 GCA_964511315.1 uncultured bacterium
AAGGCCACGACTCAATTGAAGTTTAAGGATGTGCCTCCCGGCTCAAGGCTTGTTCTCTATTATGGAGGCAGCAAAGAAGCCTTCGTTAAAAATGCCGCTTACTTTTACCTTCAAATCTGGGTGGGAAACCATTTAATTAAGAAAACCCGTATTTCCGCGGATGACGGCTGGAAAAAAGATATTTTGGATTTAGGGGTCATATCTTTCCTAACCTCTGATGTCAACGTAAGTTACCTCATTAGCTCTGACGAACCAAGCGGGGTTCGATTCACTATCATACCAGAGCTAGTACTATAATTTTATAACAATTTATAGCATTGAATGCTAAATTGATATAAAATTACTCACCTTTGTTAATCAAAATCTAATAATTACTATTCATAAATAGCAGGACTGAACGATAATTAATACAGTCTGCTTTTTTGACTCTTTAGAATTCTCCAGTTACACTTTTTACTAGTAGGTTAAGAAGATTTTGGGAAAGGAATAAAAGTTGAATGGTTAATTCAACAAAGAAATCCGTTTTATGGATTCGCCGCGGGCTTATCGCTCTGCCCTTTCTCTCCCTCTTTTTTGTTCTCTCTCTCTTTGCCGAAGATTCTGCAAATAAAAATTCTGATAATCAAAAAAAACCGGCGGTTGATCTTGTGATTGATAGACCAATGCTGCCCACACCAAATCTTAATGCGCTTGGTAATGAAACAAGCACTGAAAAATCCCAAGCTGAAAAAGATGCAAAAGCCAAAGCTGAAGCAGATGCGGCGCTTCACACCGCTTGTACAAAAAGTTCAGACTGTGTCGCTTCGGATGCCTGCCATCCTGGAACCTGCGATGCGGGAGTTTGTGAATTTAATGAAATCATATGCGCAGTGCCGGCGGATAAATGTCTTACGGCTAAATGCGAAGATGGCGCATGTGTAACCGGACGAAAGGATAATGCGGTTGGCTGCGGACCTTGCGATAATCCATCCGCTTGTGATGATGATAATCCATGCACAATCGATGGCTGCCAAGAATCGGGCGGCGGCGCGATGTGCAGTCACACGGCAAAACCTTGTTCGGATGGGGATCCTTGTACGGTTGATAGCTGCAATCCTGGAACCGGCGAATGCAGTTTTGTTGCTCAGCCCTGCAATGACCATAATGACTGCACCGATGACTCATGTTCTGGCGGGCAATGTATTTTCTCACCACGAGCAACTCCGGAATGTACCGGCTGCACAAGCGATGCCCAGTGCAATGACAATAAACCTTGCACGCAGGACCGCTGCGTCGGACAGCCCGGCGTTTGCGTTTATACCCAGGCAAATGAGTTTACGGCCTGTAATGATTTCAATAGCTGCACGAATGACCGCTGCAACGCGAGCCAAGAATGCGAACACGCGCCTATTTCATGCGACGATGGAATTGCCTGCACTTCCGATTCATGCGCGGTCGGCGGCGGATGCCTTCACACTCCTCCCGCGGGTCAAAAAATATGCAATAACCAGTGCGTTCCTCAAGGCGCTTGCTGTTCAAACGCTGAATGCAATGACGGCAATGCCTGTAATGGTTCTGAAGTTTGTAATGCCGGTCAATGTGCTTCAGGAACACCGCTGACTTGTGATGACGGCAATGTTTGTACGGATGACAGCTGCAATCCCGCGAGCGGTTGTATCTATAGTAACAACACCAATTCTTGTTCTGATGGAAACAGCTGCACATTAGGCGATCGATGCGGCGGCGGTTCGTGTCAATCAGGTGAATTGAAGAATTGTGATGATGGTATTTCATGTACAAATGACTCATGTAATGCGGCCGGGAATTGTGAACATGCGTCAAATTGCAGAACAAATGAAACTTGTGATTTAGGGAGTGGCGGCTGTACGCAGCCATGCACAGGAAATCAAGTTCTGTGTAATGGGCAGTGTCTGCCGTCAGGGAGCTGCTGCGTGAACGGACAGTGCGA
>CAZEFF010000011.1:0-10391 GCA_964511315.1 uncultured bacterium
TCACGACCCATGAAGCGGCCGGAGATATCGTCGTTCTTGTAAGTACGAAAGTCCCGGTTACTTTAAGCCGTCTCCTTACGGATTTTGAAGGATTTGTTGCCGCGCATAAGTTTAAAGCTGCCAGAACTATTTCTGACCAATTGTTAGTCGGCTCCAGTGATTATAGTTCCCGAAACCTTAATCCAAATGAGGCTGTTGCGATTGCCTTTGCCCGCGCTGAAGCCAGATCACAGGCGCTGGATGATTTAGGCCAGCAGATTGATGCCTTGACCCGTGAAACGGCGGCTCTAGGCAAGGATGAGGGCTTTGCCTATCTTGATTTATTAGTAAAAATGAAGCCGCTGGTAAAATCTTTCGTCAGTGTCTGGACAAAGTATAAACGGATTGGTAAAAACGATATTTTGGAAGGGTATTCGGTTGATACCCCCTGGTTTGATAAAAGCAAAACGGTATTCGCGAAGCTCTATCGCCTTGCAAATGCCCTTGAAGATAATTTAAGCAAAACAACTCCGATTGAAATCAAGTCAGAGCGATTGGTTAAAAGAGAAAATATTTTTGAAATATCCCGCGAGGGTTTAGCATGGTGGCAGCTTCGCGGAGAGTTAACCCTCGAATTGATGACGATTGTTGAAGAAATGCTGGAATCTCGTTCTGAAAACGAGCTTTTGAGAGAATATTACTTTGGGCATCTTCAGGGAACGCATACCCTGAAACAAAAGGTTCAAACTTTCTTATATTTGATCGGCATTAGCATTGGGTTTCAAGGCCGAGCCGAAATTAACCAGATCGAAAAAATTTTGAAAGACCGCGGTTTATTGAATGATGCTGATTTGAGTGAAAATATTGCGGAGCTGAAACGAATTTATCAAGAAATTGACAAAAAAAGCATCGCGGCACGCTCTGAATTACGCGCGGAGAAAATTCAAGGACAGCTCAAGTCCGCTTATCTGGCCATTCACGGTGATCTCGGGACTTTCAGTGATAAAGGGCCGGGGATAGTGAGCGCCCTTAGGGTTGAGCTTATTCGGCTGATGAGGCAGGCTAGTCCGGAATTTTCAGCCATTGGGATTGCGCCTGAATCCGAGGTTCGTGACCGCTTGAGTGAGAAAAAATACCTCGACACAATCGAATGGTTTGCCGTTCCCGAAAATAGTAAAGGGGATGAAGCCGCCAACCTAGTCACGAATGACTTTATGCCGCTGCTCCGCAGTCTGACAAGCATTGCAGGCGGGCAAGAACGAGATTTTAGAATTGAAAAAGTGATTTTTGAAGTTCGGGGCAGTTTAAAGAGTCAATTTCCATCCGACCTTAATTTTCCGCCGAATGTTATGCTTCTTGTTTCCCCAGTGGACACAAACAGCAGCGGGCCTTCGTCCGATGGGCCCGAGCCGGGCAATAAACCCGCTCCGCTTATCCCGAAAACCCCTAATCGGTCCGCGAAAGCAGCGCTTGAGATACCCCGTGAGGAACTTTCTGATGAAGAAACAGGTGATTTGGTTAAATCCGGCGAAGCAGCCCGTTCAGAAGTCCGCCTTGATGTGGATAAAGAAACCGCGCTGAAGTTCGCAGAAAAGATTCGTTTTATCTCGGCCTTTGGCAAACCAGGTTCGGGAAAAGGCACGCTTCTGACAGGGGATAAACAAAAGCAAACTCTTGGATTTGTGCAAAAGCTGAACGCGCAGTTGCCTCCCGACAAGCAGTATGTAATTTTAGTGATGGGCGATATTTTTAGAGCGGCCGCAGAAAAATTAAAAGCAAAGAAAGAAGGCCGGTCCGTGAACATGGCCAAAGTCGGTATCTATAAGGATTTTGAAATGCCGGATGAAGCGGTGCGGGCCATGGAGTCTGGAAAACTTCTTTCCGATGAATTGGCGATTAAGGCCCTCAACGAAGCGCTGAAGCTGGATTATTTTAAAAACGCGCATGGAATCTTCTTTGACGGCTTCCCAAGAACACTTGGGCAGCTGGATATTCTAGAATCCAATGGGGTTTTAATTCATGGTGAACCTCTTCATATCGATCTGGATTTATTGCTGGATATCCGGGATAACACCATTCGTGAGCGGGCGCAAAAAAGAAGGCAGGATGAACTTAGGACGGCGGATCTCGAAAAAAGAGAGCCTCAGTTCCGGGTTGATGATATTCCCGAAAACGTGGAACGCCGAATCACCGAATATAATGATTTTACCCGGCCGGTGGCTGAAAAGAAGCGTGTGGCTCACGGAACAATCGTTTTAGATGCCGAACGACCTGCCGACGTGGTTGCGGATAATTTTATGGGAGAGCTTCAAAAGCGCCTTGCGGTCAGTGCCAAGTCAGAATTGCGGCAAGCGCCGAAGGTTACACTGCTTGATCCGGAAATTATTTCTGGCCCGAGATTTTTCGCGGCCGCGGCGTATCCCGGAGCCGTTGTTTCTTTCAATACACTGTCGTCGATCATTATTCCAAGCTATCATGAATTGGGAGCTGAAAAATTTGAACAAGCCGCGCTTGCCCAGGCGGAAGCGCTGAACGCCGAATCATTTGACCGGCTGATTATGGAACTCGCGCAAACAGGTCAAACGGATTCATCCGTCGTGATCGGCGCGGTATTCCCTGAAAATCTAAGGGCCGATATTTCACCCGTTTTCGCCAAGGGTTTCGCGAAAGCCTTTAACCGCGGCGAAGTCAGTGACTTTCTTAAGCAAGGCGCTCGGTTTAATGCTGAAGTTCAGGCTGAGTTCTCGGATCGGGGCATTCAGCCGAGAGATGTAAAAGTCAGCCGCCGTCATGTGATTGCGGATGAAAATCAGCAGGGAGCTGTGCCCACCGCTTTGCTTGGCGGATATCAAGGAACGGTGGCCGATATGTTCCTGCCTGTCGAAATTCAGGAAATTGAAAAATTGGGCCATGACCCGCGCGCGCTCGAATTTTTAGGATTTTTAACCGGGCGGGCCCTTAAGGCGCAGGCGGTTATTTTGCAGGCAAAGCCGGGATTAAAAACCCAGCCGGAAGAACTCAAGAAAGAAGTGCTTGCTCAGCTTTGGGCTCAAGGTTTTGACGGGCTTCAAATGGGAAATGGCACACGTCCAAATTCCTTTTCAATCAGCGCGATTGCCGCGAAAGCCGTTCTGAACGCGCTTGTCAGCCGTGTGATCGCCCGCTCCGCGTAATATTGCCGTCATCCCTACGAAGGCGGGGTAAATTTCATTCTCTTACGAAAGCACTCGTCCCGCAAAGAATGAATGCCGGGCTGGGCGTGACTCGTTCGGCTCTCACACGGATTTTCCATTCCATTGAAAATCCGGCTCGAGACGTTTCTGCAGAGAATAAAATTTACCCGCAGCTCGTCATAGGCTGAAGACTCTGTCTTGAGAAACGTCCTGAGCCGTTCCTACAATGGTAATGGTAGGAACGAGCGAAGGCCGAGCGAGAACTACACAGCCCGGCGTTGATTCGTAGTTAGAGCGTTTTCGAAAGACAGAGTCTTTGCCCAAAACTTCAAAAGGCTGAATAGACACAAAATGTTAATTCGAATGGATTCCCGCTTAAAATATGTCTCCGAAGAGGGATCCCTCCAACGGGGGACGGGAATGACAAAAAGGGTAAAGCGAATTAAATTAACGGGTTACTTCTGCTCCAGCGTTTTAAGATCAAACTTTAATTTCCGAAGTTCCGGCGCGAGATAAGCTGTTCCTGCCACGATCCCAAACGTCACAATTCCTCCGAGGACAACACAAGGAACGGTTCCAATTAATGCCGCGACCATTCCGCTTTCAAAAGCTCCCAGCTCATTCGATGAACAAATAAAAACCCAGCTCGCGGCCGCGATGCGTCCGCGCATATTATCGGGCGATAAAAGACGGACCATGGAGCGGCGGATGACCACGCTGATGCCGTCGAAGACTCCGCTGATAAAGAGCGCCGCGAGTGAAAGAAAAAAGTTTTTCGATAATCCGAAAACAAAAATACTGAGGCCAAATCCCAATACCGTTAAGAGAAGGTTCCGGCCCGCGCGCGCAATGGGAGGATGCTTTGTGGCGATCAAAGAAATGATGAGCGCGCCCAAAGAGGGAGCCGCGTTGAGAATGCCTAGGCCTTTCGCGCCCACGTGCAGAATATCCGCCGCAAAGACCGGAAGCAGGGCCATCACACCGCCGAAAAGAACCGCGAATAAATCAAGCGCCATCGCGGCCAGCAACGGCTGATTCGAAAAAACAAAATTCCAGCCTATGCCGATGCTTTTCAGCATGGGCTCTTTCTCTTCCGGCTTGATCTGCGCGGCAGGCTTTATCAAAAAAGTGCAGACCCAAGAAAAAATATAGAGGGTGCTGATGATTAAGTAGCAGGCAACCGGACCCCATGCGTCGAACGCGAAGCCGATAAAGGCCGGACCGGCAACCGCGCAGCTGATCCATGTACTGCTGACCCAGGAGGCGGCATTGACTGTGAGGTGCTTTGGAACGACCTGGGCTTCAAAGGCTGTGCCAGCGGGATCCGCGAAGCCCCGGGCTATCCCAGCGAAAAAAATTACCGCGTAAAGTCCCAGCACAGCACTTGAATGCGTTTGCAATGAAATGAGCGCGAGCGCGATGGCGCATAGGCTGGAAGCGGCGCCTGTCATAAGAAGAATTTTATGCCGGTTATAGTGATCCGCGAAATAGCCGCCGAAGAGAACAAGCGATAAGGCGGGGATCGCTTCTACGAGTCCGAGCCATCCAAGCGCTAGGGGTGTCCGCGTGAGGTTATAGATTTGAAAGCCGATCACAACTGTGAGCGCTCGGCTCGCGAAAGTAAAAAAGCCGATAGAGCCGATGAGGAACCGGACATTTTTTATTTTGAGCGCGGCCATAAAAGATTGGTGGGATGAATTAGGCATGAGAGATTATATAGGATGAACCTTAAAAATCAGCCGAGAAAAATTTTAAAGTTTAACCTTGGAAATGCGGATATAACGCGATTCCGCATTTTGAAACTCGTAGAGAGTTTCTAAGATAAAGGATTGATCAAGCCGCGTATTAGACGCTGGGGCCTGGGTTTTGTATCCGATTTCCTGAATGACAAAAATATCCTGAAATAAATGACGGCGTAATTCGCTTAAAAGCTGTTTGCTGTGCTGATTCGCGTACCCAAAAGAAGCCGCGCCAAAATTGTGAACGGTATACATTCCAGGCCGGTCGGTAATGATAACAAGATTTTTAGTGTCTTGTTTCATTATAAAATCAAGCGCCCGCGTGTATTGGCGGGGGAGGATCTGGGTTTGGATAAAGCGGTCTTCGATATTACGGCTTTGGTAAAAGCAAAAAAGACCGGCCATAAGTAAAACGGCTAAAACAGGTCTTGTCTTAAAAGCGGCAATTTTTTCAAGCCCCATGACAGCGATAAGCGATAAAGCAGCCGCGTAAATGACAAAATACCGGCTTGTTGAAGGGTGTTTCGCCCAGCCCGCGCCCCAATAAAAAGTGAAGCTGAGATAGCTGATGATGAATAAAGCGGTGATAATCAAGAGCGGCAGATTTTTAGCGTCCGGCTGATCGTGTTTGCGTGAAATCATTCTGAAACCGATCAAAATTAATCCCGCTGCCGCGAGCCAATTAACGATGACCGAGTAGGGGAAAAGCGGGTCAGGGAGGAAGAAACTTTGGAAAAAATTCTTGCAGTTGATCAAGACGTATTTAAGACCAAACGCATCCTGACCCTTCGTTTGAAAAGGATCTTTTAAGCTTAGATAGTAAATTTTCCCCCAAACGAGAGGAAGAATAAAAATGGGCGTAAGACCATAGACGAGAGAACTCTGAAAATATTGCCACCTAATTTTGCGCATAAGCAGGAGCAGAACAGGAATCATCGCGAAAAATACCATCGATTCATAACGCACATGCGAAAACATAAGCCCGGTTATCCATAAAAGTGAAAAGGTTTCCGCGGTACCATCGATTAAGAATAATTTAAGCGTGAAGAAAACAAGCAATGCGAACACGAGATTAAGCAGGTCAAATCCCCCGGACGTAGCGGTCTGAATAACGACGGGCTGCGCGCAAACCGCGAAAACCGCTGCGACACCCCAAGCCGGGCCGTATTCTTTTGAGAAGAGATAGAGAACCATGAAAAGAAGCGCGGCGAAAAATAGATAATTCGCGAGAAAGACATTAAAAACATGGTATCCCGTTACCGCGTGCAGTAAATGGACTAAAAAAGGAAAGAGCAGAGGGCGGGTGGGAGCTTCCGCGGAAAAGGAATTGTAATTGCCATAGTACCATTTCCCCATGGTGGAATTATCGATCCCGTGATCATAGATCATGGATTTAGAAACAGCCACGAGATTGGTTTCATCCGCGAGAATTCGAAAATAAGGTTTTACGGAAACAAAAACAATTCCGGCAACTAAAAGACAAAACAGAATATTTTTCCATTCTCTCCGCAGGAGAGATCCGAACGAAATAGATTTGAGCTCCATCCAGTAAATCCATTGCAGAACCCAAGCGGCAACAAGCGCGAAGATGATGTAATAAGAGGCGCTGCTGTAAGCTTTTTTCGCGGTTTCAAGCGGAGTGATGGTTTTAAGCGCGATGACGGCGGCGGCGATGATTAAAATGACGTTGATTAGAAGTAAATAGTTATTCTTCGCAAGATTTTTTTTCATGAGTGAATGACCTTTGAGATTCTTATGGAATCTTTTGCTTTGTTTTGAAATTCAAAAATAGTTTCGAGAGGGTAAACCGGAGAAAGGTCTGTGGGGAATACCGGTTTTTGGGTCTGGTAGTCGATTTCCTGCAGGACATAGATGTCTTTGTATAAATTTCTCAGAAGACTTTGGTAAATAGGCGCGGCGTTATAATTCGCGTAGCTGAAATTTATCGCCCCAACGCCATCAACCAGATACATGCCGGGTTTGGTAGTGATAACGGCAATATTTCCTTTTTTTTTATTTTTTAGAAATTCTCTGATTGCCCGGTATTGGCGCGGCAAGGTTTGAGTGCCGGTAAACCGGTCCTCAACGGTTTTTGAATGATAAAAAACAAAGAGCGACGCAGCCAGGATCAGGCAAGCAGCGCCGTTTTTTTTGAAGACAGGTATCTCGGCCAGAAAAATGGCGGCTAAGACCGAAAAGGCGGTAGTAAAGATAATAAAAAACCGCGCGCAAGAGGGATGATTCGCCCAGCCGGCGTAGTAAAAGAGGAAAAATATAAGATAAGCCCCGATGTGAATGCAGGCAATGCCGAGCAGGGACTTTGAGGATTTTTCGCTCGGCCATGACCCGCTTATAAGCAGGAGCGCGAGATAGCCGAGCGCGATGATTCCCATCCAGTTAATGATCATGGCGTAAGGAAGGACCGCATCAGGCAAAAAAAATGAATGCAGAAATATTTTCGCGTTAGAAATGAAATGCTGAATTCCAAACGCGGCTGTTTCCTCGTCATTTTGAAAAGGGCGCTCTCCTTTGATCTGTAAAAGTTTTGACCAAAAAAGGGGAAGGCAGAGCAGAGGGCTTAAGGGGTAGAGTAAGTTTCCGATGAAATGCTGCCGCTCAATTTTTGCGCGCCCAAAAATGAGTAAAAGAATCGTGAGAAGGCCGAAGAAAAATACGGCTTCATACCGCATATAGGAAAACATGAGTCCGCTTGTCCAAAAGAAAATTAAATTGGCGGAGGACGGTTCCTTTATATATTGCCGCGCGGCTAAGAAGCAGAGCGCGATAAAAAAGAGATTGGCTAAATCAAACCCGCCGCTTGAGGCCGCCTGAGTGAATACGGGCTGAGCGCAGATCAGCAGGACGGCAATGTATCCCCAAATTTTTCCGTAAGATTTTGAGAATTGCCGGCAGATCAAATAAAGAAGCGCGAATAAAATCACGCCGTTCACCGCGAAAACATTTTCAACCCGGTATCCTGTAAAAAAATGTGCAAGATAGATAAAAAACGGAAAGCCGGGCGGCCGCGCGGGAGGTTCAGAGGTTATGGCGTGGTACGCGCCTTGATACCAAGTTCCCATGGTTTGCAGATCAATCCGGCGGCTTTCGAGCATTGATTTCGCGACTGCGAGAAGATTGGTTTCATCGGTAAGGACCCGGAGATACGGCTGGGATGAAATCAGGATAAATGCTGTGATCAGCGCGCAAAAAATTAAGCCGGACCAATCCAGCTGTTTTACCGAAGACAACGTTTTCGCGCGCTTAAAGATTTGTTTAATCAGCTCAATGAGCCAAAAAATAAAAACGGCCAGCACCATATAATAGGAAGCCGAAAGATAGGCGCTTTCCATAAGAGGTTTTGAGGCATAAGTCTTTAAGCCGATCACTCCTGCCGCCGCGAGGAAGAAAAGGCTTAAAATCAGCTTTAGAATTGAGATTGGATTGAGCCGGTTTGTATTCATCATTTAGGCTCCATCATTATCGGCATAAACCCGCAAAGTGTTCATTTCGCTGCCTATGACCTCCCTCGGCCTATTTCTCGGGTCAACTATAGCAAAATATAACATTTAAGGCTTCCGCCCTTGTAATAGCGGCATCTTAAAGCTACCTTCAAAGAAGCAGCGATTTTAAAGCGCTTTAAGAACTCGGAGGGAAATGATGGGGCAAAACGAAGTAAAGCTAAAGCGGATCATTAAAAAAGTTTTTGTTTCCTTCATTATTTTTACCTTTTCTAGCCAGCAATTTACACCGTCCTCATTTGCCTTCAGTATTTCCGATATGTTCAATAAAGAAGAGCCTGCTCCTGAAACAACCGTTGCAGAACAACAGCAGGAACCGCCTCCCGCTGAAACCGCGCAGCCTCTGGAAGATCAACAAACCATCTATGGTCCAAATACCAGTCCGCTTGAACCGCTAACAACAGAAGCCCCGGAAATATCTGACACATCTGAATCTAAAGATCAGACGGAAGTAAAAAAGGAAGAGATAGAAAGCCAAGAGAATAATCTGGCAGCGCCATCTCCAGCCACGGCTCTGGAAGACGGCGTACAGACATCCGCTGTGACAGACTCAATTATTGGAACAAGTGTTGCTGGGTTTACCGGAACTGTCAGTGAAACTGTCTCTGGTAGTTCGGGAAATGATCAATTGCTTACGACAACCTCAGTGTCTATTGTGGGCACTGCAGGAAGTGTTGTCGGCGCGGTTGGGGGTTGGTTCGGTAGTTGGTTTGGGTCGAACTCTAGCCAGACAACTGCGGCTCCCGCTAATCAGTCAGCACCGCTTTCACCCATTGAACAGGCATCTGCTAATCTGACACGGCAGCAAGCAATTGATTGGATTGTTAATGCTCAGCATATTGTGACAGTTCCCAGATCAGGAAGTGTAAGCGTTGATGAAATTACAATGACAGCGGAAGATGCTGATGAAATGATCGGTGGCGATAGACGGCAGCTCTATCAAGGGGATGTCAGCAGCAGATATTACCGCATTCGCATGACGAATGTTTTTTTTAATATGGAAGGCGGGGATCCTAATGACCCTGATCACACAAAATTTCTCAGCCATTACTCCGAAGAGATGGTTTATATTGTCGGAATTTTTGCGAAATACCGTGACGGTGGAATTATACCGTTTGGAGCCCAGCCTCTCGAATTAAACTACAGTATTATTACTAGTCAAAGTTCGCCGAAAATTCCGATTGAATGGAAGAAAAATCAAATTGTCGTTCTCAGTGATCCTGATGGAGATGGCTGGATGGAGTATAAGGAAAAAACAAATGGTGAGGGCACGCCGGTTCGGGTGATTGCTTGTTATAGTGCGCAGACAGGTACTTATACCGACGGTGCTGTTTGCGGCGCAGGTACGCGTGATGATAAATATAATTCTGAATTGGGCGCGGAGCCCTGCGTTGATATTTCGGGCGCATTACCGGGATATCCGGGCTCACCTGATCCTGCTGATTGCAATGATACAGGTGAGGGCAGCGGACAAGGAACCGGAAATACAGGAACCACGACAGGTACGACAACGGGTGACACGACAGACGATACAACGGGTACGACGACAGGTGACACAACGGGCGATACAACGGGCACGACGACAGGTGAGACGACGGGCGACGCAACGGGTACGACGACGGGTACAACGACAGGCGACGCAACGGGTACGATGACGGGTGACACGACGGGCGATACGACAGGTACCGGAACCGGAACGGAAGTTGCTTATCAGGATATTCCAAGATCGATGGGAACAAATTGGGGCAGCGCACTTTCAGGTCAGAATCCCGAACTTCGCTATGAGAAAATTGATACAGTTCGAGTATTCGAAAGCGGAGAAGAACAAGTTATTGCAACAGCCTATCGTGAGCTAAGTTTCCGTATTGATGACCGTAAGGGAACGATTAACTGGGGATCAGTATTATCTCAACAGGATCCGGATAAACGTTATCAGCGGATTGATACGTACCGTGTTTTTGAGGATGACGCTGAAAATTTTA
>CAZEFF010000011.1:10491-15320 GCA_964511315.1 uncultured bacterium
AAAATAATAAGGTTCGAGTTTTTGAAGATGGTGAAGAAAAGATTATTGAGACAACCTACCGTGAACTTAGCTTCCGGATTGATGATCGGAAAGGGGAAATTATTTGGGGAACACTTCTGGGGCAGCAGGATCCTAATAAGCGTTATCAGCGGATTGATACGTACCGTGTTTTTGAGGATGACGCTGAAAATTTTATGACATTCGCGTATGTTGAAATTTCTTTTACAGAAGAAAACAGGGTTGCGGGGTCTGATTGGGGCAGTGCGCTTTCAGGACAAAAGCCGGAACTGCGCTATGAGAAAAATAATAAGGTTCGAGTTTTTGAAGATGGTGAAGAAAAGATTATTGAGACAACTTACCGTGAACTTAGCTTCCGGATTGATGATCGGAAGGGAGGAATTATTTGGGGCACTCCTTTGGGTGGTCGTGATCCCGACAAACGCTATCAGCGCATTGACACATACCGTGTTTTCGAGGATGGTTTTGAAAATCAAATGACGTTCTCATATTCGGAAATAGCATTCACAGAAGAAGACCGGCCCGGTGAAATAAAATGGGGCAGTGCACTTTCTGGGCAGAATCCCAAACGGCGTTATCAAGAGATCGGGACATTCCGTATGTTTGAGGATGGGGAAGAGAAAAAAATACGCTCAAGCTATGTTGAGTTGCCAGTAACTCCCCCTACAGCAGTTGAAGATGTTGCGGAAACTTCTGAAGATTTGGCTGTGACGATTAATGTTCTTGGAAATGATTCGGATATGCACGGAAACCCGCCAGTGATTGAGAGCTTTGCGCAAGGCGCGAATGGAACTGTGACACAAGGTGCGTCAGGTGAATTAATTTATACGCCCAATGAGAATTGGTCCGGAACAGACACTTTTACCTACATGATAAAAGATACAGACGATCAAACCGCGATGGCGACTGTGACGGTGACCGTGAGCCCGGTAATTGTTCCTGCGACCGGGACTGACCACGTGGTTAGAATCGGCCCACATTTTAATTCGGTTTTTATTAATTTTACGGACCCAAATCAGCCTTTGATTCAGAATCCGGATCATGAGCCGAACGTGCGCGTAGAAACCTTCGGCCCTGCTTCCGCGAATTTAACGGTGACTTGTGTTTCGACTTTCTGTACCGCAACCATACGTGATATGTCGTCAACCCGTGAGCAATTTTCTTACCGCGTTGTCACCGGCGAAGAAGGTAACGAAAAGTATTCGCCGCAGTATCAAGTAACAATGCTTATTTCTCAATTGCCGGCGGTGCAAGATGACGAAGCAACTGTTAATCAAGGCAGTGAAGTCGCTATTAATGTGCTGGCGAATGACCGTGACCCGAATGGCGGAAGCTTAACGATTATTTCAGTCGATCAGCCGGAAAATGGAACGTTGGTGCTTAATAATAATGGAACGATTACGTATAAACCGCACGCTAATTTCCACGGAGAAGACAGTTTTACTTACACGGTGCGGAATTCGGAAAATTATGAAGCCGTTGCGACCGTAAAGGTTTATGTCGAGAAAGCTCCTGAACCGCCGACTGTGCGTCAAGATGGCAGATTAGCGACGGATGAAGATAAGCCTAAAAATTTTATCATGCGGCCTGAAACCTGCTGCGAAGATGACAAAGGGGTTGAGAATTTAACGATTATTCCCGAGTCTTTTGTTTCATCGAATGGGGGAACGATTGTTTTCGGAGCCAATGGTGAGTATACCTATCAGCCGCGGCTGAATTTTGATGGTACGGATATTATTACTTTTACGGTAAAGGATAGCGATGGATTGACAGCCAGCGGAAGAATTGTGGTGACAGTTTCTCCGGTCAATGATGCCCCTCAAATCACAGCGGCTTTTTCAGAGCATACGACAAATGATCAAGCTGTACGGGTTGACCTAAATGGTTCCGCAACGGATGTTGAAGATGGAAGCAATCTTACTTATCAAACAACTTTTTCCGGCGCCTCCATTCAGGGGACCGTACTGACTTTTACTCCGCCGTCAAGTGCTCTGCCTGGTACGACCTATGATGTCGCTTTCGAAGCTTGTGATACTGGGGGTAAGTGCACTACGGGATATGTGAACATTACCATCGATGACCGTCCGGTCGTACAAGTAAACGCTGAGGATGATAATAATACCGTCATTGTGACTCAAAATTTAATTAACCCCACTTTGGCGGATATTGATGTGCAGCTTAATGTTACTGAGAATGATTTGCCCGGGAGTAACAAACTGATAAGTGATTACATTGTTTCGACGGGGGGCGCTCTGCCTTGTCCGATTCCCGGTAAATGTGCTTGGCGTGTTGATAGTTATGGACAATGGTTTTTTGTTTTCAAAGCTGAGGGTGTTCCAATTCAAAGCTTGCCGGATGAACTTTCGTTTGGATATACGCTTAAATTGAAAGGTGAGGCGGAAAGCGATACAGCAAACGTTAAAATTATTTTCGACAAAACGCAACTAAAGGATGCTAGTGATCTGTTGGCAGCAAAAATTTCATCGTTTGAACAAACCGTGTCGGAAGACGGAAATTCCGTGCGGCTTAGCGGCACGCTGGCGGATTATGATTCCTCGAAACACCGGGCAATGGTTTGTTACAACGGAAGCGATTGCAGCGATATTGTTGTCGCCGAGTCTGGTGTTGCTGAAAGTAATTTTTCAGTCGTCTTTACAAGCGCCAATGCTCCCACGAATGTTCCGCTTAACTTTGAGGTCCGGATTGTAAAGGCTGGTGACCCCACATTGACAGCGCTTAGTTCCGTTAGTGCCCAAGAGCCCGTTGTTATTGGGCAAAGACCCGATCCGCTCAAATCTTATAGAGATCCCTCAAAGCTGGGAACCGGCGAAGAATTGAACGCGCCTTATTTTGTGAGCCAATTTTTCTTAGGCAAGTGGGACAAAGCAATCGTTCTAGCGGCCATTCAAAAGGAAGCCGTAGACACCGTGGCGTATCTTCGCCGAGTGGGAGGAAGGATTGCTGCATCCCTTGAAAATGGCAGCTACAACCGAAATAAAGACAGTCTTGTTAACTCCACCGATGTGAGTGCTCTTATATCTCTTATAAAAAAGATCAATGAGCTGATGAAGCCCTTGCAATTTGTGGTCAATAAACCCGAGATCACTTATGACTTGGGAGATCCTCAACCCAATGCACCGACGAAAACGATTTTTACGATTGCCGAAGATCAAATGCCCGCGATGCCTGCTGGTTTTGTCATCCAGCCGGGAGATAAGATGCGTGCTACGATGAAAATTTACAAAAAGGGAGACCGGAGCAAAGTGATTATGGAAATTCCGGAAACAGATTTGGTTAACGGGCGCGTCGAAGTGCTTGGGCTCGCCAATGGTCAGGAATATGAATACGACCTTACTTTAAATTATTACCAATTTAATAACTTAAGGATAACGGGTACTTATAAAGGGGAAGTCTCGAGTTTTGGAATCTCAAATCTGCGATATGAAAATGGCCAGCTGAAAGCGAAGATTGTGGGTTACAAAGCTGGATTAGTTCAGTATTGGACCGTTTCGAACCAGCAGGAATATTATCCCGAGACAAATATTAGCGTCAGCTTTTTTGGCCGCGACCCCTACGCGAAAGATTCTCAGTACTATTATATTCAAGGGGATGAAATCATTTTTGCCGCGAATATTGTGCCTGTCGAAGGGTTTTATGACTTTACAGTCCGAATGGAGCGGCTTGTGCTGACAGCAAATTCGAATTCACCGCGAAATGCCCCCTTCTACAAAGATCTAGGCACTTCAAAGATAAGGTTTGCGGCTCCAGCCACAACCCCGACAGTTTCGGTTCCTGTTGTGACCAATCTCAGCACAACGTCTGTAAGGCTTGATATGGATGGGCTTAATTTGACAAAAGATATGGAGGTGGTTGTTGCCTACCGTCCGAATGGAGCTTTTGCCGCGACTTTGGTTGCGGCGCAGGATATGGGAAATGGCAAGCTCAGCGTAACGCTTTCTAATTTAAAAGAGGGGACGACTTATCCGTATCAGGTATTTATCCGCCGGAAAAACGCGGGAAATTATGCATACGTGTCTTATCCTATATTTAATCCACGATCCTTTACCACAACGGCCCCTGACCCAACGCCGATTATTGATGCGGACCACAATAATAGAATCACCGCTTCGGAGTTTGTGATGGCGGTAAAAAATTCAAAAATCAGTCTTTATCAGGCGCAGCAATTTTTAGCATCTGTAAAAACAAATTCCAAGATCGCCCCGGCCGAACGCGCGGTCATCCTTGCTTATGCCCTCATGGCAGGCACGGACTTAAAGCTCACGGCACCTGAAAAAAATCAATCTCTGACAGAGATGCGGACTTATAAGAGCCAGTATCCGCCAGTCAATGGCCTGTACCTTTACTTCTTCATGTATGATTTTAATGGCGACATGAAACTTACCGACGCGGATTTTAATATCGCGGCTAATTTGCCTCCCAGTTTTATCAGTTAGGACATCAGAACATATCCCAATTATTGAGCGGTTCCCCGGAGGTAGCTCTGGTGCCTGCCGCTTGATACAGCGCTCTCATGTCATCCTGAGGCGATTTTTGCCGAAGGATCTGCTTTTATTTTGAGACAAGCAGAAGCAGATTCTTCGCTTCGCTCAGAATGACAGCTGTATGAAGTGATGGGCACCCAGTTGCTCCGTGTATTTTTGTTTTCCCGCTTGATTCATGTATAATGTCTCATTCTTCAAAACGAGGTTTTGTATGAGTAAAATAGCGGCGGGCTTGTTCATCGTTTTCTTTCTTCTTTTCTCTGTTCCTTTCGGAATGGCTGCTAAACCCTCCTGGGCGAAAAATAAAAC
>CAZEFF010000011.1:15420-46368 GCA_964511315.1 uncultured bacterium
GAAGAAAAGAAGCTTGAGAAAGAGCGCCGTAAGGCGGAAGAGAAGGCGGCAAAAGAAGCCGAAAAAGAACGGAAAAGAATCGCTGAACAGGACGCGAGGCAGGAAGAAGCGCTGAAAAAAGCTCGGGAAAAAGCTGAACGGGACCGTGAAGAAGCGATTCGGGCGCAAAATCAGAAAAGGGCTGATGCCCAAAAACCTAAAAAGAAATGGTACCGTAAACTCATTTAAATTAAATTTCCCCTCACCCTTCCCTCTCCCTAAGGGAGAGGGAATTATCGGTTGAGCTCCCTCGCCCGCTTGCGGGAGAGGGTGGGGGTGAGGGAAGAAGGCGGCGTAAATGCTTTCATATGAAGAAAAGGGAAATGGTCTGCCGGTGGTTTTGATTCACGCTTTTCCTCTGTCCGGAGAAATGTGGCGGGGAGAGATGAATAAGCTTTCAAAAAAATTCCGGGTGATTGTTCCGGATATGCCCGGATTTGGTCAATCCGGGCGGCTTCCTGAGCCTTCCATAGCAGAAATGGCCAATCAAATTTTTATGCTGCTCAACCGGATTGAAATACGGGAACGGATTTTTATCGGCGGCCTGTCGATGGGCGGGTATGCCGCGTTTGAGTTTTTCCGTCAATTTCCAGAGCGCGTGCGCGGGCTGGGTTTATTCTCAACGCGGGCCGCGGCAGATACGCCGGGAGCCAAAGAAAAAAGAATGCAGGCTATCGCGGAACTCCGCAAAGAGGGTATTGTCCCGTTCGCGGATAAAACCGTGATGAATCTATTAGGCCAATCAGTTCTGGACGCGCGTCCAGAACTGATTCAGCAAGTGATCGCGCTGATCCGGAAGAATAAAGCAGAAGGTATCGCCGACGCGCTTCTCGCGCTGGCAGGCAGGAGGGATTCAACCGAGCTGCTTGCCAAGATTAAATGTCCGGCGCTGATTCTTGCCGGAGACGAAGATAAAATTATTCCTTCATCCGAAGCGGCGGACATGCATGAGAAAATCAAAGGTTCGCAGTTTCAGACAATCCCTCATGCCGGGCATTTGATTAATTTAGAATCTCCCGATGAGTTTAGCCGCTGCCTCGAACAGTTTTTAAGCCTGCTATAGCCCGCCGATTATGGTTCTTCATAAAATAAGAAAAAAACTGAAACACATTCCTCAAAATGTTTTTGTCCTTGGGCTCGTGAGCTTTTTTACCGATGCCTCGAGTGATATGATTTATCCGTTTCTCCCGATTTTTCTTATGGAATATCTTCATGCCAGCCATGGTTTTTTGGGTCTTGTGGAGGGCTGGGCCGAATCCGCGGCGGCGTTCTTTACTCTTTTTTCAGGAATTATGGCTGACCGCGCGAAAGACCGGAGCAAATTGGTTTTAGCCGGCTATACCTTATCGAGTCTTTCGAGACCGCTGATTGCTTTTGCTTGGAATCCCTGGGTTGTATTTCTTGTGCGGTTTTTTGACCGTGTGGGTAAAGGGACACGAACGGCTCCCCGGGACGCGCTGATTGCGGACTCTGTCCATTCGGAGCACCGGGGGAGCGCGTACGGACTTCACCGCTCGATGGATCACATGGGTGCGGTATGCGGGCCTTTGATCGCGATGATGCTTCTTTCGGGCCCGATTCATAATCTGCGGTACTTATTCCTTTTTGCTGCGATACCCGGATTGGCCGCGGTAGTTTTAATTCTTTGGAAAGTCCGGGAAGTTCTTCCGCATGATCAGCGGGCGGCTTTTGGCCGGAGACATAAAATTGAATTTCCAAAAGGCCGGCTCCGCGTTTACCTGTGTATTTTATTTGTTTTTATTTTAAGCTGTTCTTCTGACGCGTTTTTAATTCTCCGCGCTAAAGAACTGGGTGTGAGTCTCATTTTGCTTCCCATTTTATGGATGATATTTAATATTGTAAAAGCCGGTTCCACGCTTCCGTTTGGGATGCTTTCCGATAAAATTGGGCGGCGGCGCATGATTTTATTCGGCTGGATGATTTATATTTTGGTTTATATCGGATTCGCGCTGGCGCATGAGACATGGCATGCCTGGCTGCTTTTTATCAGTTATGGTTTTTTTTACGGTGCGACTGAAGGCAGTGAACGCGCGATTTTGGCGGATTACGCGGAGCCTCACGCGCGGGCTCAAGCCTTTGGCTGGTATTATTTTATTGTGGGGCTGGGCGCGCTTCCGGCCAGTCTGATCTTTGGATTCATTTGGCAGATGGCGGGAGCTAAGACAGCATTTCTTACCAGCGCGGTTATTTCGACGGCCGCCGCTATGGCCTTAGGCCTCTTTTTGAGGCTTGTGCCTTCTCCCCAAAAGGCGCCCCCGGATAAAATGCCATAACCCTATTGTTTGCAACGGTTTATAAAATAAATATATTCCCGCCCAAGCTTGTCCCCTTCCTGTATAGCGGGTAGACTTTAATATAAGCATTTAAAATCAAATAACCCAACAATTTAGGACAATGAATAGGAAGAAACAATTTGCCGCGCTTTTAGCGCTTTTGACTTTTCTTGTCTCCTGCGTGGACCCCGTCCGTCTTTACGCGTCGCCGATCTCTGCCCCGGTCAAAATTTTCTCCGAGGAATCTCAGGCCAAAAAAATTCCTAAGGAAATATCCGAGATAAGGATTCCGGAAGAATTAGGAAAAATCGAAGAGGTCTATCGAGCCGCAGGAAATAAAACCATTGTGATTCTTCAAGATGCCCACGCGATTCCTGACGCGCAGAGAAGCATCGAGCAGCTTGTCGAATTCTTTCAAAGCCAGTACGGCATTCAATTGACCGGAGCCGAAGGCGCGGACTCGGAATTAGACGCGCAATTTTTAAAAAGTTTTCCCGATCAAAAAAAACTGCGCGAAACAATGAATGAATATTTTGAAAGAGGGGAGTTGTCAGGAGTCTCAGCGGCCGCGATATTCGAGAAATTTAAAGGAGTCTACCGAGGGATTGAAGACTGGGCCCTTTATGAAAAGGGGCTTGAACTTTACCGTCAGGCCTTTGGGAAGAAAGAATCCATGCTTGCTCAGCTGAGCGCTGAAAGTTTGAAGCTCGAAGCCGAAAAATCAAAAATTTACTCCGCTAAGCTTTTAGAGGTCGACAGCGCTCTGCGTCAGTTCGGCAGAGATCAGCTTGATCTTATTAAAATGTTAGAAAAGTTCGCGGCGGTAAATCCGCCGAGCCATGAAAGTGAAATCAGTATCCTGCTTGCTGAATCGCGTAAGCATCCCGCTCAGGAGTCGATTGATCTCGAAGTGAAAAAGTTTGCCGATGAAATTCGCGGCAAGCTTCGAGGCGCCCAGCCGTCTGTCCTCAAAGAGTTGAACGCGAAAGCCCAGGCTTTTCAAACGGGTCAAATGACCGCGCAGGCATACGCGCTGTTTCTTCGCGATACGGCCGTTTCGCAGAACATCAGACTTTCTTTACAATTCTCAAAAAATCTCGGACAGGGAGTGGCCAATCAGCGGCGTATGCGGGATATCGAAGGGACGAAACTTTTTCGCGATATCGAGAAATATGCCCGGGAAGTGAAGGCGGGTTTATTTGAGAATGATGCGCAGCGGGATCTTGACCGAAAAAGCCGGGAAATTTATTTGCTCGAAAAAATGGCTAAACTTGAGCTGACTCGGGAAGAGTGGGAAGAAATCAAGAAGGTGGAAGGTGGAAGGTGGAGGGTGGAAGTAAAGCATAATTTTGGCAGCCTTCCAGCATCGACCCTCGACCTTCGAGCTTACGTAGAATTTTATGAAAATGCGGAAGCGCGTGATAAAGCTCTGTCAAAAAATCTTTTTAAACAGATGGCGCTGGAAAAAACGGATTGCGCGGTTATGGTTGCCGGAGGATTTCACGCCCGCGGATTAACCGAACACTTCAAAAAAGAAGGCGTTTCTTTTCTTCTCGTGCTGCCGCGGATGAAAAACTTGCCCGAGGCCAGCCATTATGAGGACCAAATGCGCGGGATTGTTTCATGGAAGAGCTACTTTGAGGCCGAGAATGGGCGTATCAGTGTTTATAAGGCTTTTGTCCGGTATATGCGTGATCAGCTGCTGCAAGCAGATCGTATTTCGTACATCGGCGATCGAAAGAATATCGACATACGAAATACCATATACGATGGTCAGATTTTAAAAAACTGGCGTGATCAGATTATCCGCGATTTATCTTCGCAAAACCGGATTGAACAAGCCTCGAACTACACACGCTTTCTTGATGAGCTGGCTCAAAAAAGCGTTAAAGCAAGCAATGCCGCAAAAATAAAAAAAATGGAACGGTTTTTTAGCTCGCTCCGGAAACTCGAATCGGAAGGGAAAATCAGCAAAGACAGTATTTATCAACTCCTCCGTACTTCTCAGGTCGCGCCTGGAGCCGTATCGACTGTTCTCGCGAAATCAGAATTGCGCGCGGATTTGCTCCGAAGTGAAGTCACAATTGTTTCGGCTCAAATTTCCCTGCCAAGCGCTCAGCCTGCTCAGCTCACACTTGAATCAATCTTAAAACTTAATCCTGAAACATCGATCAAGGTGACAAGCCCCTACGGCAGCCATCAGAGACAATTAAGAGCAGAACCGTATCTTATTGATGAGGGGAAAACGCTTGCTTTGCCCACTGCCGGCAGCTTCGGATACGGTGAAATGTTTATCCCCATTGATCAATTAAACCAGCCGAATGGATATAAAATTGAAACCTTTTCAAATCAGGCGCCCGCGAGGTCAGAGGTTCGAACGGGTGACGCGGAGCCCAATCCTTACTCGGTTTCGGAAACTCAGGAAACCAAATTAACCGACGATGGGTGGGAGGAATTTTGGCTGAATCATGAAGCAGAACTTTGGGACTATTTGAAAGCCGGAATGGAGACCCGCTTTTATTCGGGAATGCCCGCTGAAGAATACCGGACTGAGATGGCCCAGCTGATCAATGCTTGGATCTTTAAAAACTATGATCAGGGCAGAGAAGGCGTGGCCCCGCGCGTATTTAATCCCTCCCAAAATATTTTCCGAAGTGCCTTTCTCACCCGAAAAGAATTGTATGAGGGGCTTGGGGTTAATGTCCAGGAGCTGACGACGAGCGTGAGTGAGATACAGAATGGCCGAGAAGTTGTCACCGCAAGTATTTTTCAAAGAAAGGACCTTTCAGCCGCAGAAATTGAAATTGTGCTCAATGAAATAAAAAAACTGACGCCTCTGAAATCTGATGAGCCGAAAATTTTACAACGCACGTCGACGATTTCAAATATTCTCAAAGGGATTTATGATTTTGGAGACAATGTCGTTCTTCCAATCACTTATCTTCTAACTGCCCCCGCGTTTTTTATCTTTTCCGTGATTTTTCCAAGAAATCAAAAAGCTGGGTTCTCCGAGCGTGTGTTTGATGCTTACCGGGCATCCCTTTTTAATTTCACAAGATTATTTTCACGGTCTTATGAGCGGGTAACCAATCAGCTCCGGTACGGTACGGATGATGAAGAGCGGGACAGCGCGCGCTCAGAAATAAGATCCGGCGGGATTTTTAAGCTGAGTGATCTTGACGCGATGACCCGAATCATCCGCCGCATGCAGGAAGATCCATCGCAGCATTTGCCCAAAAATATTATGACCGCGGAAAGTACGGAGCGGATATTCGCTTATGACCCTTTTGGGGTATTGATCTTCGCGGCGCCCATCGACAGCGCGTATTACAAAGAGGTGAGCTTTATCGAGCTCATTCGGGATTTGTGGCCGAAGTGGGGCGACACTAAAATCAAGAAAGCCCGGCAAATGCAGGATGACCTTGAGCGAACGATGAAGCCTTTTATTGATTCACTCGGCATTGACCTCACGCGGAAAAATATGCAATTTATTTTTGAAGAGACCAAAGACGAAGAAGGGAGAGCTGTTTTCGCATTTCGTTTTTTGCCTCCGGGCAAGCCTGGGCCTTTGATTTTTTCGGCGGATATTGAATTGGTTCCGGATCAAGAGCGCAAATTATTCCGTGATGCTTTTGAGTATTGGCATCCCTACTTTTATGTTAAAACAGATGCCGATATAACAGGTCTGGATCAAGCAGCTCTTGCGGATGAATCTCTGGCAAAAAAAATGCCCGCACAGAAGCCTTCCTATTATGAAGCCGCGCTCCTCCGAATTAATGAAATCAGCCATTTGATCCGTCAGCAATCAAAAACAAGTTTTGTGACACCCGCACTGCTTAGCAAAGTTGAGGAATTGCTTGGCAAAGCGGCCGATGATTTTGAATCTGCGCTTGGGGGTAAGCCTAGCTATGATTTGATTGCTCCAAAAATCAGCGAGCTGAGGACTCTTCAAAGCCACGCGGGTGTATTTACAAAACTTCTTAGTGAAGATTACCTGAAAGACAATACCTCCAGCCGTTCGGAAGCGAGGGCAATGAAAGACGGGGATGCTGTTAAGCGAGAGTATGCGGATCAAATCCGTTTCTTGGACCGTGAAGCAAGCCGAAGAACCCGTGAATTTATCGCCTCTAATTTATACAGCCAGACAATCCGCCACCCGGAGATTTTTGAAGAAACCAGCGCCGATCAAATCATTGAATCGATCAACGGGTATATCCGCAGTTTAGAAATGACCGCGCGGAATGTTAATGATCTGTGGAAGCAAATCGCGAAAGAGCTGGATGAAGAAGACCGGCTGCGGAAAATTGACGGTTATGGATTTATGTCTGACAGCATATATAGAATTTTAGTTGATATTGAGAGCCGGCTTGCGAGCCAAGAAAAGCAGGGAAGAAGCGGAGAAAGATACGGAAGAAAAAATACCGGGGTTTCACTTTCTGACGCGCAGAAAAAAATGGTTGTTGGGCTTCTTGCCCAAACATACGCGAATGGCGCCATGGGGTATGCCGCCTGGCGTTCCCGGTCTGAAGCAAGGGCTGGAACGTACAATGAAAAATGGGCAGAGCTTATTCCAAGTCAAGAAATTAAGGAGCAATTAGCAAAAGAAATGGAGGCGGTAGCGGCCTTAATCCCTGACGCGGTTGAATCAACCATGGTGAAAGGTTCAGCTAGGAATTTGCGTAATCCTCAGCTTAATTTTTCGGATTTAAACGGTGTTACTTTGCCTATGTTTGCGGTACGGTGGATTCAGGTTTTTGAAATGCTGAAAGGGGAAACTCCCGAAGATGTCTTTGCGCCGGAAAATCTTAAGAAAATTGATCCCTTATTTGAAAAGAAATTCCCTCTGTTTGTATCAGCGCTTCATTTGGTGCGTAATCCTCCCGCCGAAGACGAAGCGGCTCTTGACGAAGAAGAGAGCCTAGAGCGGGAAGCTGCTCCAGAACCCTTTGTTCCAAAAATCTTTCAGCCCAAAGAAGACGCGGGAGATGTTTTGCTAAGCTCGGATAGTAGTGAGAACATTACGAAAATTGAGACCCAAGGTCTATGGGACCAAGTATCACTACTCGTTTCTGAAATTAAGAGAATTGAAAAGCAGGTCTTTGATCCCGGGGTCGCCTTTACCAAAGAGCTTAATTCGGGGTGGGTCAGCAGTAAGACCGGAAGAAAATCAAAAGCTGTGGACCCTGAGAGTTCATTGGGGCATGGATTGGGGCATGGCGCGGCCAATGGCATCGGGATTCCCGCGATGAAATTTGAAAATTCCGAAGCGGAATTAAAATACCGGGACCTGCGGATTTTTCAGAATGACTTGGCGCAAGTCTATCAAATGCTTGATTTTTTAAGACGCCAAAGTTCAGAAGATTTAAAAAATGTGCCGGCCATCCAAAAACAGCTGTTTAAGCTGATGAGCCAAGGGGACGCTCAGATTTGGTCGGAACGGCTGCTCGGAGGAGTGTTAAAAGCCTTGAAAGACGGAGAGGTGGGTTCCCCCGAACAGGAGGATATTGAAATTATTTTAGAGAAAATCTTCCGCTTGCTGATAAAAACCCGCAGTGAATTGGATCAAATCCAAACGCGCGTGCATCCTAAGCAAATTTTGAAAATGACAGATTTCTCGAAGATTGAAAAGGCGCGTTCAGAAACACGGACGGGAGATTACCGGCCTATTCTTATGCGCGAATTTATGGATCTTTTTGTCAAAAAAGGAATGCTGACGGAAAATGAGCGTTTGATTATTGATGTGAGGCATGAATGGCGCGGGGGGATTGACGCAGATGACCTTGTCCGCATGACCGGATATTCAAAAACGAAAATTACAGAGATCTATAATTCAGCCATGGTAAAACTGGCGCCTGATTTTGAATCAGGCTGGACGAATGGATTTTTGATTACCGAAGAAGCGTACAGCGCGTTTATGGAAGCCATCAAAGCGCATGGAACAAAGACGGTTAAACGGTTCTATTTAAAAGGCAATATGCCCGTGGAAGGTCCCGAAGCAGTCGCCCGTTCGCGCAATGGAAAACGCGGGAGTACGGGAGCGCGTCATTGGAAAGGACGTTCCGAAGTAAGAAGCGCGTCGGAAATGGCTATCCCTTACAGCGGGCTCGATTATCTTAAACGGCTGAACATGGACATTGCGAGCCAAGAGATTAGGGATGTCATCAATAATTTGCTTCGCCAAAAACTGGATAATAAAGACATTTTAGGCGCTTATTTAAAATACTTTGAAGATCGCGTGCCCGAGAATAAAAACCCCTATTTTATGCAGCGGGGCCCGATCTTGCTGAAGTTTCTCGAGGATTCAGGCGAGATCGGAATCGCGCTTGACCCTGAGATTTTGGCTGTTCGTAAAGGAGAAATTGATAGAGGTATCAGGGAATATTGGGAAGGTCTCGCGTCAATTATTGTCCGTGAAGCTTGGGGGACCGAATTGATCAGGGTCTTAAAGGACAGTCCGCTTATGGCGAATCAAAAAAAGCGTGCCGACGCGATTCGCGCGGTCGGGTTAGCTTCAAAGAAGGACAAGGCTTTCTCAATAGAGCTGGATACCCCTGAATTTTCAGCCTTTCTCAATCAGTATAAAACGGATTTTTTGGAAAGCGTTGCTTTTGCTCTGGCGGCAGAGGTGTACGAAGCTAAAAAGCGGTGGGAGTTTTTGTCTAGATTAAAGCGGCAATCACCAAATTATATCATTCGGGATAAAATAGCTCACTTGGTATTAAAAAATGACGGTGAGGTCGATTTGGAGAATCTGATACGGGGCGAGTACCAGCTCGAGTTTTATGAGATTGCGAAAGCCTTGAGTCACGGGATCCCAATTAGGCTCGAACAAGAAATTATTCTTTATTACTTTCTATCGCTTGGGCTGGATCAAGGTTTGATGGACCGTATCAATTTAATGCAGGATGAAAGTATGCGGAATTCGTTAGTCCCGCCTTTCAAACCTACCGATGAGCTATTAAACAAAATTAAAAATTATATCCATCAATTTGATGAAATGATCGGGCCTAAACGGTCGGAACTTAGAACGCAAAGCGGTCCCGATTTCAGCGCTTTAAAAAGAATGATGATGAACGCGCTTAGGGCTGAAGATTCAGGCGATGTGCGCATGCTTGTTAATATTTATTTTGAATCTGTGGAGCGCGTATTTCCTGATCCTAGGGACACTCGCGCTATTCTCGAGGGATTTCAAAATGGACTTGCTGATATTTTATCCCGGTTTCGCGATCCTCAATCTGCAAAAGCGGAAGCGGTCATTAAGCTAATTATAAGTTACCGGTCGCTCTTGCTGACGCGATCAACGAAACGCCATGATCCTGAATTTGTAAAACATTTTTTTAATGAAGTTCTAAAACGCTGGGATGAGACCAGGGATTCGGCCGAATCCGGTATTTATGAAGATAATGGCCGTGTTTTGTTCAATACCGCGCTGCACAGCCTTTTATTTACCGATCCCCAGGGAGATTGGGCTGATGTCCCGGGTTGGAAAGAACTGCCTTCGCTGCTTTCTAAAAAAATAATTTACTTCAATGGAAAGGAATATCCCCGCCGCGGAGTCTATTTGGCTGACGATATTCCAGAGTCCACGGGAAGCTTATGGCAGGGGAAATTTTCACCCGGTAAAAATCCGATTTTTCAAATAGGGCTCGTGGATTCAGAAACGAACGAAGTTAAGCCGCTGCTGATTAAATTGGGTGTGCGTGAGCCTATGTTTGAGCCTATAACTCGCGGCATCCAGAAACTTTTTGAACTTCCGGGTATTGAGGTTGACGTTTATGGCGGAAAAATACTAATGATGAATTACGTGGAAGCCTCGCCTGTGTATTCCAACGAATTTCAGATTAATGGACTGAAGTCGGAGTTTTACTTAGGCGGTCAAGCGCCGTCGGAAATTTTATCGGATACAGCCCTTAGAGATTTAGGCGGACAAATGGCCATGCTCTATCTGCTGGGTTCTCGAGATGCCGGCATGAAGCAGTTTCTATTAATGAATGATGGCAGCCGTATTTTGTCGATCGACCATGAATTCTTATTCAGCGATGACCTGGGGGCTTATCAGAGCTTTTTAGGCGCAATGGATCCGCGAAGCGATTTTTGGATGCTTGCCGGTTATTTATCCTCAGGCCAGCTGCAAATATTATCCGATGGATTTAATCGGATTATGGAATCGGTGAAAACAAACCGGAACAATGTTCAGTCAAGGATACTGGAATTACTGAAATCAGCAAAGTTACCCGCCGAATACAATCCAGAAGTTTTGGTTAGGAATATTCAAGTCCGCAGCCAAATTACCTATGAACAGATCGCGGCGCGTTCTGAATCCCGGATGATTTCATTGCTGCAAAATCAATATGGTCTTACGGATATTAAAATCAATCGGATCACTAAAGACGGTAAAGATAATTTATGGGCCATAGAATCTAAACAGGGGAAATTTATTTTGAAGCAGCCTAAATACCGGAATAAACCTGTTTGGATTGACTGGGAAGCCTCCGTGCTCAAGAAGCTGGGCCGTCAAAATGCCGCGCAAATTAGAAAAACAAGTGATGATAAAAATTACGCGCAGCAAGACGGGCTTACTTTTGTGCTGTATCAAGCGGTGGAAGGCGAAGAATTAGATTGGGGAGGCGTTGAAGGCGTGAAGCTTGAAAAAGCCGCTCAATGGCTTGCCGGCATGCATAAGAATTTAGAGACTTTTGTCCCGGCGGGACGAGACTACTTACCGGAAGAACGGCCGCAAGTGATTGGAGTGATCCATCATGATATTGGATTAAGAAAAATCGAAACCCTTAAAACGAAAATCGAGGAACGCGGCCCGCCTTCGCTTGTCGAAAAAGAATTTTTAGACAAATATCCTTATATCGCTTTGCAAATAAAGAATCTGAAAGAAAGATTAACCCCCGAACTTCTTGCCCGTCTTCCGGTAAGCATTACCCATGGCGATTTCCATCAGGGAAATGGCCGGTTCCAGCCTAACGGGGAATTTAAAGCGTTTGATTTTGAAAATGCCTCCCGTGAAGCCAGAATCCGTGATCTCGCGAATCCTTTCGAGCTTCGCTTTTCCGCGGATAAGCCCCGTGATGGGGCAAGTCTCGCTTTTGATAAAATTGAAACATTCGTAAAAGCATATCATGCTGTTAATCCCTTAACCGAAGATGAAATTGATCTGCTTCCCGATATTTTCCGTTTGGCCGCCCTGGAAGGAGTTTTATTTTTTGCGAGTCTCTTCGGTAAAAATGAGCGGTTTCTCCCGGTATTAAAAGAGCAAATTGAGAATTTGAGATTAATCGATTCCCTGAACTGGAGAAAACTTCAAAAGGATCTTAGAAGTACGGCCGCGGCCCGCTCAGAAAGCCGAAGCCAGGAAGTTACGTCATTAGGGATTGTCTTAAGCGGACTGTTTAATAAAAAAATTCCTGAATATTTTAAGAAAACAATAGTCCGCTTGAATTATTTCGGCTCTGAGATTAGCGATATCCGTACGATTGAAAACCTCCCGCTTCATTATGTCTTCGGCAACGCGGATCAATGGGAGTATGTTCTCTGGGAGATTTTAAAAAATGCCTATGACGCGCAAATCGATAAATCGCAGCGGGTGATCGATCTGCGTGTTGAAGGAATGCCGGATGGAAAACTCTCTGTTACGGTGTCAAATCCCGGAGAAGTTGACCGTAATAATTTGATTGAAACGGCGATTAGAGAAAACGTCTATGTTACCCGTGAGGATAGTAATTTTCTTGTGAACTACTTCGCGACAGAGTCGAAAATGGCTGATTTTCTGGGATTTGATTATGCGGAGGACGTTCTTCAGTCGTCTCAAGTAAGGCGGGTGAGTGAAGATGAAATCCGGAACATGCCGGTTCATCAGCTAATGATGATTGATGGGCTCACCACGAAATCAGGCCAGAGCAAGTTTCTGGGAGGACAAGGTGTAGGGCTTAAGATAAGTAAACGAACCGCAGAATGGAATTTTAAAGATGATCTTAGGATTTTTTCCGAAAATGGAAAAACAGAAATTGAAATTATTGTTCCGTCACCCGCTCAATCGGATTTAGAGCTCGCTATGAAAGGGTGGGTTAAATCACTTCTTACGGGGATTACTCCGGACCGGAATAAATTAGACGCAGCTAAATTGTTGAGCTCGCTAGGGACGGAAAAGCTTGTTCAGGTGGAGCCAGATTTTTATGACCGTTGGCGGGAATATAAAAGTGTTTATCGTTACGATGGGATTATTCCCGCGATCGAAGATATCCTTAAATTGAAACCAACTGAAGAATCTGGTGAGTCAAAACCTGCCGCGCGCGCGGAACTTCGAGCGGTGACGGATCGAATGCCCGCCTTTGAATTGCTCAAGGCTCTGCAGATTGATGAATTGCAAAAACGTGCTGAAACTGTTGATTCTAAAGGGGATTATCAAATCTACCGCAATATTCCCATTCGTGACCGTGAGGATCCAGACCTGCCTCCTAAAACAGGAGAAGAAATCCTCATGAATGAGCTGATACGGCTTCAGGGCGAGGCTCCTCCGGATGAGGCCACTGTGGATTTTATTTTTAATCCCGAGGGACATTTGATCGCGATTTTCCCGTCCCAAGAAACAGTGAGAACGCTTGTGAATAAAACAAGAATCCAGCGCATGTCCTATTTGGATCTGGCTTCATATTACGTGGAATTGCCCGATTTCGGATCTCCCGAGGCTGTGAGAGTGTGGGCGGATTACGCCCAAAGGGAAGCACGTGATCATACATTCATCGAAAATCTGATCCGGGATGAGCATACAAAAAAGTCGGGAGCCGGGACCCGGTTTCTGGTCGGCAGGTACCTTGGTATTGAAGCAAAGCCTTATGTTTATGCTGAAATCAGTCCTGAAGGAAAAATTTCAAAACTCGAAGAATTTACTCCCGCACAATTTAAATCCGAGTACACAGTGAAGAAAGAAGGTTTCCGTCAAATCATTATTCCTATCTATCCAACAGTCTATTCGCCCGCGCAGTCAGTTCACTTAGGAGCGGATCAGAAATACTATGAAGGAATTCTACAATTACCTATTCAGGAGGGTGACCCCGTGCTTGTTGGTTTCGGCGGTTCGGGATTTGATACGTTGCTGGCTTATTACGCGATGCTGAAAACCAGCGGCAAAGAAAAAATAGACAATGCTCTCTTTAATTATTTTGATCTGAACCCGCTTGGAGACGCAAATGTCCGTACGGTCGCGAGACTTGCCGGATTTAAAGTTGACGCCCGTGTTAATGACAACTTGGTCGACAGCTCGGGAAATCCATTATTTGGAACGAAGCAGTTCCGATTTGTCCTTGCGAATATGCCGCTCACTAGTTTTAGCTTTACACCCGCGTACAGACTGCCTTTGACCCGTTATTGGGATGGGGATAATTATTTCACGCTGAAAAAATTCTCTGAAAATTTGGACCGGGTGATGACCGCGGATGGTCTAGCCCATATTTGGCAGGGGTATCATATCCGGGAGGGGCGGAACGCGATCGCGGATATGCTCGAATATGCCGGGAATTACGATTTCCGGATTTGGGGGCCCGCTGAAAACGCGCCGTCTGTTTTTAATGTCTCCGTGCAGCAAGAAAAATATTTATCAGCCGCTGATTACCGGTCGCTCGGAATTTATACCGTAACGAAAAAAACGGCTGCCCGGTCTGAAGCGCGGTCGGTAAGCCAGGGGTTACCGCGGCTTAAAAAACAAAATGACTTAGATCCGCGCGTGGGCGTGAAGGTGGGAGAAGACGTGTTTTTTCTGCCATCGCTTTTAGATAATGCGATGGAGGCAAGTCTTGTCGCTTTATCCCGTTATCAAAATACGCAAATAGCTTTGCGTGAAATTGAAAAGGACGCGGCAGCTTTTTTTAATCCTAATGCTCTTGGGGCGTCAGCGGTTGTCAGAAAATCTGGACTAGAATCTAAGAAAGAGGCGAAGCTGATTTTGGATGTTATGGGTAGTCTACTAAAGGCTTATCCTGAAAAATATAAGACAGAAAAAAACAGGGCTTTGATCCAGTTAATGAAATCAGATGAGGCAATGCTTTTGACTGATATTGAAAAAATTGTAAGAGTCATTCCCAGAATTGAAATTAAATTTTATAAGGTAAGAAAAGAGGCGACTTCGGGGACGATGAGGACAGAAATACTTGCGTGGTATTTAGGGCATGAAAGATTTCAAACGGAACTGGAGCTTTCAGATGATGAATCGTTGGCACTCTACCGTATTAAAGACGGGTTGTTTTGGGAGATGTGGGCTATTTTGCTGCTAGAGCAAAGCGGGATTTGGCTGACAGCTCTTGGGGTCTATCTTCAAGAGCATTACCCGCGCATGCCGGCTTCTGAACTATGGACACAAATCTACTTTTCGGGATTTACAGGGATGGCTGTCTCAGTTGCCCCTGCGCCATTAATCCGTAAGCGTGTGCAAAAAGAGTTACAGCAGGCTTTTGAAAAAGCGGAAGTAAAACATGATTGGAGCCGTTTAGACAAACTAGAAAAAAGTGTCACTGGAAAGGTTCATCGGGATTTAGAGCTGATACTTGATGCGGGGCTTGGTGACTATTTTGGTTTTACCCGGGAAGATCTGGATAATTACAGGCGTTCTGAAGTTCGTGATAATAAAACGATAATTGATTATTTAGAGACAAATGTGAAGCGGATGGAGCTGTCTGCGCTTGGCCCAAAGTTTGACGCGAAGACCACGGTGGATGAGCAGGGGAACCAGATTGGAATTTTTGGACCAACTCGATTTTCGATTCTGGACGACGGCGCGCAAAGAATCCTTCTGAATAGCGAAGATAAGCTTCTTGAAGTGGGCGGAGTAAGGGCTTCGATCTATGCCGCGGGAATAAAGGGAGTCCGGGCTGAAAGTTACGAACTTTCAAAGCCTCATTATGATTTAAGCGTCAAAATTCGCGATGGTTTGGCGGCATTCAACACTCAAACCCCTGATGACTTGAAGCATCGGGACATTGAAGCGATTAAAATACATAATGAAAATGTGTTTAAGGTTTTGAATGATCCTGAAGCCATGAAAAAATACAGTGTGATTTATTATTTCGGGCTCAGCAGTTTTGATCAGGATAAAATAGATGAAGCCTTAGCGAAAAATATGTCGAAGGACGCGATCGTCTGGGTTTTTGATCTTTATCCCACGGATGATGATAATGGGGTCCGGTTCAAAGATCTTCAGGAGGTGACAACTGACTACACCAAAGTTAAAAATAGCCGGCACCGCGTTTTTATACGCAAGGACGCGGATCCGAAGCAGATTAAAGAACTGCGGCAAACCGCAAAAATTTCGGCGGATATTAGCAGCTTCTTAAATGCCTTGCGGCGGGGCAGTCAGATTTTGACAAGGACCCCTCTGGAAAGAGAGCTGAAAGAGGAGTTCAGCTTCCGAAGTCTTTTTGCGCACGGCATCGGCAATCTCATATATGTCATGAAAAACTACAAGTTTGGCGGAGATCCTGTTAAGGGGCTTGAGGAAGTGCAGAAAAGTATAGATCTAATCGTCTTGATGCTGGAGGAGCTGCTGAAACAGCCGCTGAATACACCCTACACATCAGAATATATTCCAGAGATTATGCCGGTTCCGCCCTTGTGGGAAATTTACTCAGGAATACAAAGCTCTATCCGGAAGAAAGAATTTTTGCCTGAGCATGTTGAGCAAATCCGCGCGATTCATCAGTTTTTTTCTGATATTCAAAAAAGAAGCAACGTCATCATAAAAAACAGCGCCGGCCGTTCCGAGGTGCGTACGGTCAAGCGCGAGGAAAGTGTTAAAACTCAACTGTCCGATGAGGAAGCGCAGTTTAACCGTTTAGTTGAAGCGGGCATTCAGCGCATTGGCTTCACCAATTTTATTATGCCGAAAGATAGTCCGCTCAGTTTGTATTTGCAAGGGCAGCTCAACCGGATTGTCAGGGAAGTTCCGGCTGAAATTTATGTCATTGAAGACCATGAGGAAAACGCTTTTGCCACTCCGGGTGGAAAAATCTTTGTGACAACAGGTATGCTGGCAATGCTTGAAACGGAAGAGGAGCTGCTCGCGCTTTTAATGCATGAGCTTACCCACATAGAAAAGAAGCATACTTTTCTAAGGCGCGGCCTTTCCGATGATCTATATGTTTTAGGCATTATCAGGCTCACCGAGTTGGAAGCTGATTCCGCGATGATGCTCGAAATGGACCGCAGGGGCTTAAATCCCATCGGTGCGTTATCGCTGACAAAGAAACTTCGGGAAATGACCAAGAAAATTTATGTCGGCAAAAATGACCGCTACCGCCTGATTATGAGAGAACTGGATCCAGAGCATGGATCGGCAACGCAGCGGGGAACAATGCTGCGCGAGTTTATCCGATTTTATGACTTTGAATATCTTAGCGAAAAAACCACTCCGCTGCCCTGGTCGTCCCAAAAAATAAACCAGGTTTCTTTCCGTGAGTTTTCTGAATCGGAGCTGGAGACACTCGCGAGCCGCGATCCGGAGTTTTTTTGGAGGGAATTCGGCCGTTTGCTAAGGGATCAGCCCGAAGAGATCTCAAGTGAGATTTTGGACGCATTTCTTAAAAACCGTGCCCCGTGGCTACCGGAGACTGAACGGATCGCAATCGCTATTCTCATTCACGCGAATATTCTGAACAAAAAGTCGCCCTATGTTTACCGCGGCAAAGGGCATGAGCTAAAAATTGAACCGTCTGAATTTGGAGATTATTTTTCAGCAGCCTCTGTAATTTCTCTGTTGAAACAAAATATTTTCACCGCGGTTGGGCTGAAAATTAAGGGGAAAGATTTAGTTTTTATGGCCAGCAGTGCGATCCAGCGGGAGATAAAACAAGGGCATTCGGCGGCGCACATGGACGATATTACGGAAATGATCCGGTCCATCCGGGATTATCAGAATGAGCATTTTGGGGCGGATCTTGTTTTTGATAATTGGCTTGCTGAAGCGGCTATTGCCGCGTGGATTAGCGCTGAAGGCGTCCATGGGAAAGCTGAGTATCAAGTGACAAGAAAAACACTCATTACAAGCGGATCCGCAAGTCCTAATGCGAGAATCGTAACTATTTCTGAGCCTCTCCCATTTTCTTCTTTCAATACGGAACTCTTCCGGATGTTTTTGAAATTAAATTTTCAGCAGGGTGTCAGTTCGGCTAACCTGATTTATCGAGTGCTTAATGAATTGGGCATGTCGATAGGTTCAGAGCCGATTTATTTAGAGTCTAATAGCGCTGCGTATTTCATGGAGTTTAAAAGCGAGCTAGATAAGGTTCTTTTGGTTCTAATGGACCATTTATTAGAGATCTCTCAAGGGAAGTCATTTTTTGAGCGTTTGTTAATTTGGGGGGGCGTGGAACACATTGTGTCTTATGAAGAACTGCGGAAAATGAAAAAAATCGGGAAGAATCTTGCCCGGATAAAAGATAGCAAACAAACGCTGACTTCACTTACTGATATTTTGGCCGGCGCCCAAGGATTTGAAGTTATTTTGCCGTCGCTGGCCCGGTTGGCAAGAGAGTCGGGGGATATGTTTAGCAAAGGTGATTATTTTGAAAAAATCGTTGAAGAGGCAATGATGGAACCTTCCAATAATGGAAGGCAGCAAAAATTTAAGAAGCTAATAGACCGCTTTACGGTGGCCACCTATGGCCTTATCGGGGAATCAGACAGGCCTAAAGCAATTATATACGATATGGCGTTACATTTATCTAATGTCAATTCAAAGCAATCCCTTCTTGCGCACATAGAAAGCGAATTTGATGCCTGTGATTTTAAATCCCAAAATGAAAAAGAGGAGTTATGGCGGCGAATTGTTGCGATGGTAAATGCTCGAAATAAGCTTTTTCCGCAATCTCCAATTATTCTTACGGATCAGGATTATTATGGGATAAAACGGATTAAAAACGACGAAAAAAAGCGTCTTCTTGCAAAGCTTCGGAGGACCGCAGCGGCTTCTGCGGGTGATGCTTTATCCGACGTGGTTGAGGCTGTCCGGAAATACCATTTCGCGTTCAACTCCGTAGATGCGAAAGTTTATGATGAAGCATGGATACCGATTTCACGCATATTAATGAAATATTTGAAGAGCGGTAAAAGCAAATTTCCGGAAACATCAAAAGACTTTGAGCAGGTTTTTGCTCTCTCACTTTTAGCGCAGGAGAGTATGTCTGCCGGTACCCTGGCTTCCGTCTCGTTCCGAGAAATGATTCTAAGAGCGGAGAGCTTTGAAAAAGCGTTTGAGTATTTGAAACAATATTCTTTCGTTTCCAGAGCCATTTTGATGGAAGGAGTCTCACTTCTTGTTCAGAGCAAGGCTAAGTCAAAAGATGATTTGGAAATCATCCAATCATGGTTTATGGATCATTTGAAGGATTTTTTTGATAGACCTCAGGATGCCATGGCTATGACGGTTACGCACGCTATTGGAAATTTTATCGATGAAGGTGAGAGGCTTGATTTTTTTAAGCGCGCGATTTCGACCAACAAAACGGATGAGGAGCTTAAAAGGCACATGGCGCAAAAATGGTGGGATGTGATTTTATCTAAGAAAAGCTTGGGTCTCGCGAATATAGAAGAAATTGCCCTGTTAGGATATTACGGAGAACTTCCCGGCGGGAATTTGAGCAAGCTGGACATGGCGCGGGCAAAGGTGCTAGATGTTTTAAATAAAGATGAGAATGAAGGTATTCTGCCGTTTAATGAGTTTTATACTGCCCTGTTCCGGCTTGATTCTGTCGTGGTTTATCTTCTTTTGCAGTCGCTGACACTTGAGGGGCCCGATGCCTTATTCCGGTCTGAAAAATCGAAAAAGGAATTGGTCCGTTATTTTGTTCAACATTATATGCAATTTGAACGGAACGAGACATCCGAGAGGGTGCTGACTGATGTGACAGATACCATCGCGAGTGATTTAGATCCGGATGATTTGTTTTACTTTTTGGGGCCCGCATTGGCCCAAGTAGCACTTCAGGTTCCGGAATCGCCATTTTCTGATGAACCGCTGGTGGAAGGTTTGTTGAAGCCGACATTTGATGCCCTCAAGGTGAAGTACCCGGGGATCGAGGACCCTAATAAATTTCCCGTTACGCATGAGTTATTCAAGAATCAATTGCTCTCATACATACGCGGTGTAAGTCCGAAACTTAAGAAAGACAGAGAGCTCAGCTCCGGATATTTCTTCCCAGACATCACGCATGTAAGGATTGAAGATCACTTGCTCGAACGGATGAGTTCATTAATTCCGAAACGGAGAATTTTGAGCAAGCAGGTGTCTCCCATAGAATTAGCGGTCGAGGTGGCAAAGTACGCCGGGAGTTTGACTGTGAGACTGCTGCAATTAGCCGGAATGTATTTTGATTTTAGCCCGGAGGACCGCAAGGTTTTGAGTCAGGTTTTTGACGCGATGCAGGGGCAGAATAAATTTCAAGCCTATCAAATATTAAAAAGAGAATCGAAAAAAAATCAGCGCGTAAAAATCTTTTTTGATTCGTTAAAAGAGATCGGACAAATGTTAGGGGGCGGATCGATTGTGACGGTGTATCAAGCGGAAAATGACCGTAAGGAAGAATTCGCGGTGGGTGTGACGAATCCCAATGTGGGATATCGGTCCTGGGAGGTTGAACAGTTTGGCAGCCGACTTTTAGACGGTTTGATTAGACGGGCGGAAGCCCAAAAAGCCCCGGAAGTAAAATACTACCGTTTGGTTAAATCACTTTTAAGTGAAGCTCATGAGTGGGTCTTAAAGGAAATCAATGATCCTGATTACATCCGGAAAAATGCGGCGTTTGCGCAGGGCATTGATCACCGGTCGGAACAGCCAAATCGTTTTCGTCCAGTACAGAAGGCCGCGCGGACTCAGCTGGTGGTGCCGAAGGTTTTGGACACCGGAACAGATCAGATTCGTATCGAGGAGCTGATAAAAGGCAGTTCTTTCAACAAAGAGCTCAATGAAATTGCTGAAATGAAAAAATCAGAGGAAATAGGCGCGATTAAAGAAAAAGTATCCATCATTACGCAGAGTTATTTGTATCAGCTCTTTGAGATGGGGATTGTTCACTCTGACATTCACCCCGGGCAGTTTATTTCTATGAAAAATAACCGTCTCGCGGTTTTAGACCGTAAAAATTTGATTGTTCTTGCGCCTGAAGAGATGGAGCTTATTTTGGATTTGATCGCGGATTTTGTTCTCGGAAATGCGGATCTAGCGATTCAAAAGCTAGTAGCGCGTTATGCCGGTCAAAACGAGGCTAAGAATACCGAAATTATTGCCAAGGTCAAAGCGGAAATCCTCCGGCGCATTGGTCAATCGGAATCCCCCGAAGAAATTTTTCAAGCGGCGGTATGGGCGCTGAAAGAAGAGGGCGTTAAGCTGCCGCTTAACTGGCTCCTGGTCGCTAAGAATTTTATGGCGCTCAATAAAATGTCGCAAATGGCCGGATTTCATCATCTTTTAGAGGGGCTTGTTTACGAACCGGGAGTGTCCTCAGGGGAGTGGACTTTTGAGCAATTGTTTGGAAATGCGGCTGAAGTGATGCCTCGATTTACTAAAAAAATTGTAGCGCGAATCGGAGCGAATTGGGTTGAGAAGGCCAGCAATGCCGCCAGATCGGAACTGAGAGCTATTACACCTGCGGGAAGTTCTGGGCCGTCTGACCGCGGGAGGATACCGCCTATTCAGCCCATCGAAAAAAAGAGAGGGCGCGAAGAAGGCGATGCGGAAGAAAAATTGCCAAAGCCGGCGGAAGATACTGTGGAGATTTCCAAAGAAGGCGAAGAAGCGGCCAAGAAGAATGACGCGAAATCAGAAATCCGATCATTGGCCCCGGCCCTTGTGGATTACCTTATTAAAGAAAAACGTTTAACCCCTGAGCAGCTTCAAGTTTGGGCAGAAAAAGGCGCCACCGTCATTCTCTCTCTCGGTGTCGGAGAGCTCGAGCAAATCGCCCGTGACTTGGCACTTAAAGAATTGAATCAGGAAACAGATCCGCCGGCATCTTTACCTCAATTGCGGAATCCTACAGCAAGCAAGGCTATGAGCCAGATTGGGTCAAACTTTGTTAAATCTTACGGGCCTGATTTTAAGTTCAATTTCGCGCTGGCATTTCATATGCCCGGCAAAGAAGCGGGGCTGGCTGAAGTGTTAAGTGCGGAGGTTATTAAAAAACATATTTCACTCGCGTTTATGAGCAAGGACATGAAGACAATCAAAGTGGACGGAATGAATATTCAGTCGGTCCGGATTGAAAGTGTGGGGTTAAGAAAAAATAATGCGTCGGACAATCCTGTTGTTGCGATTATTACCGATGAGGATCTTGCAAAAAAACTTTATTCGTTTTTGGTGCGGCGTTCGGGGCCGGAATTACCGGATGAAACTTTTTTAAATCCCGTGGCGGATTTTGTGGAGATTCTGGCCGGCGCGGTTGTCTCCCAAGCCGACGGAGTGGATACTTCAGATGATTTGAAAGATGAAAACTTGCGCAAAAAAATTAAGGCCGAACTTTTAAGCCGTCTTTTTGGGGAGGGATTTGTTAACCCTGAGAACCCTTTTGATTTTGATGAAAATGGAGATCTTCGGGTCGACCGGGGGATTTTATTTAAAATCGTAACGCAGGCCTTTTCGGAAGCCCGCGCGGCGGTTTCCGCTTAAATTTTTAAAATGTGTGTTCTCCAGGACAGCCGGCCTTTTTTTCTCACGCGAATATCGCTTTTCCGGATCTCAAGAATTTCATAGCCGTCGACAATGTCACCGGTGTTATATAAAACGCCCGCGATGGCTACTTGCGATTTTTCCGGCTGCTGAGCATTAGGGACAATAATCTGGATTTTGAGATAGGGAATTTCGTCCGCAATCTCTTTAGTCCGCTCAAGGATTACTTTTTCTGGTTTGCTGGAATCGGACCGTTTTATCCAAACCGCGTCCTGAACAATTTCAAATAGCTGATAATTCTCATCGGTCCATTCTCCCTCACGATAAATTTTCCCGTCGACGGTAGCCAGACGTTTTTGCGGATCTTTGTCATAGACAATCGATTGAATAACAGGCAGCGATATTGTTTTTTGGCCTGTTTTCCTTTTTCCGGAGGGTAGTTTATAAATTTCAGGTGTTTTAGCGTTCTTTCTGAGAATCACAACGCGGTCGGGTTTAATTTCAAGCAGCTGGGCGTCCAGCAAAGTTTCACTTTCCCGGTATAATCGTTGGTTAATATACGCGAAACTTTTTTGATGGTTTGCCGCGTCATAATAAATGCTGTCGACCGTGATTTTTTCTTCTGCCTTTACCCGGCTTGATTTTTGAGGGGCGTTTTCTACTTTCATGATTTCGACTTCGCCTGTGGATAAGTTTTTGCTTTTAACAAAATCAGGACTAATCGACAGAATTTTATAATTTTCAACAATATCCTCTTCTTGATAAAGCTTTCCGCTCACGACGACATATTTTCCGCTAAGTCCTTTGCCGCCGTCATGAACAATCGCCTGGATTGTAAAAGCATTTTTTTTCGCCTCGGCTTCTTCTGAAGCCGCTTGCCCGGACGCATCAGGCTTGGCGGCCGGATAAAACTGAGAGTTGAGCCATTCAATGTCTGTGGGCGGGATTTTTATGGCCGGTGTTGGAGCAAAGTTTTCATCTTCGATAACACTCCCGTATCCAATCTCTGTAATGCTGCGTTCATAAAGCTTATTTCCAGCTTTATTTCTCACCAGAACGAGGCGTTCAATACTCGTTAATGAAGAGCCGGACAAGATGATGACCGAGCGTTTATCGACGACCTGACCAAGGACGATCGCGTCCCTGATTCCGACAGTACCAGAGGGCAGATCAATCCGGATATCATCGGGTTCTTTCGAGCGGATGCGGCCTTTTCTGAAGCGGTAGACTCCGCGAAGAACGCGGATCACGATTTTGCCAAAATCCATATTCGAATCATAATCATATTGAGTGACACTGATGCTGCTTTTGGGGCCGAGGTTTAAAACGCTCCCATCGGTGAAATTGATTTCGAGAATAGAGTCATTTTTTGTTTTTAAGGTTTCTCCCAAGAAAAGAGGGGATTGAGCCGTTAGCTCTTCTTCAAGGCCCTCTTCGTCCACCCGCAAACCCACCCCGGCAATGGTAAGTGTGGAGCCGATAGAGATTTTTGAATCTGCGTTTGAAGAGATGACACCCGCCAATCCCTGAAAAGAAAAGAGGGGCATCATTATGAGGGTTATCAGGTAAAACTGTTTGCGCATAGGCTATTATTCTACGGCATTTAGACCGTAAATATTGCGTGGAAATATTTGGTTTTTCCCTTGCGGGGTCTTTTGAAAGACCTGAAAATAAGTCATTATTATTTTGCAGGTGTATTGTACCCGTGTTTGCCATCAGGTATTCTTTTTCTTAGAGGTATCATGATCATCCTAGGAGGTATTTCATGAAGATGAAGGCAACTTTCGTAATGGTATTGAGCTTATCCCTTTTGGTGTTTTCAAGCGCGGGTTCCTTCGCGTTTGCGGAAGATGAAAGTCAGCCGGAAGGGGTTCTTGGCTGTAACGGAGTTCAGTTGGATCCGGCCATGGCGCTCGCGGATCAGCAAGATATCTGCGGTAGTGCTGAACAGCTTGCGGCTACCAGCTGCGGACGAAGCGGCCACGGCACTTGTTCTTCGCCAAAAACCAATGACACAAATCCCGAAGGGACGCATTGTGTTTGCTTGAGTGAAGAAACTGAAGCTGCTGTAGCCTAAAAAAACGCGGAATCAAAAAGCGATTCCCGCAAGAACGTTTTTTAAAGAGTCAGGCTTTCCGAGCCTGGCTCTTTTTTTATTCGGGGTTAATGCGTCCGGTGATTCGAAGATGATTGATAATATCGAGGAATAAATTTTCTTGGAAGGGTTTTCTCATTAGAAGGGTCGCGCCCGTTTTATACGCCGAGACGAGATCTTGCTGCTTATCCGAGCTTGTTAAAATAATGATCGGGATTTCGCTCCAGTAAGCATTGGCCCTTATTTCACGCAGAGTTTCAATTCCATTTAAGCCGGGAAGCTGAAGATCCAAAAGAATAATAACAGGGGGGCCCGAAATCCGTCCTTCGGGGTAGTTTTTTTCGAGATATTCGAGGGCGTCTTCGCCCTTACTCACCAAAATAAGTTCGTGAGGTAAGCGCAATTTAGAGAACTTTAGCTTGAAGAGGTCGATATCCTCTTCAGTATCTTCGACCATCAAAATATTGATTTTAGAGTTTACATCCATTTGTGCATTATACTGACAAAAACACATTTGGAGAGCCTTTTTCTTGTAAAATTTTGCTTTAAACAAAATTTGTCTTAGCGCTTCCTTTATGACCCTTTTTTTGGTTAAATAGTCACTATTGTAAGGCCCCCCATAAGTGTTTTTGCAGGGATCAAACCGATATGACTCGAAAAGATATTCAATCAATACCTCCGTCCGCTATTGCGGGTGATACCGAAAAGGCCATTCAGTATATTAATCTGAAGCTGGCTTATCTTGGGATGCCGACCTATGGCCACAAGAAGGAAACCGGCCTGATTGAAATTGCTGAGCCGCTTCTCCGGGTGAATAAAGAAAAGCAGCGTCTTGTTCAGGATTACACCTCACCGGTGGGGCAGCGCATCGAAAATTTTTTAAATGATTACTTCGCCGAAGAGAATGGCGGCAGCCGGTTAAAGCTTCCATCCAGTACTTTTTCGCTCGATTACCCCGGTCTTGCGCGGATTATGTCTTTACCTCCCGACGCGGATGTTTTTGTTTCCGAAATTGTCAGTTCTTACCGTTTAAAACAGGGCGTCCTTCATAATCCGGCAAAAGATCGGCGGACCACTCAAGGCGTTTTTCATGTGGCGGAAGGCGGGCTTCCGATTCCGGATGATAAAATCGCTATTCCTAAAACGGTATTTCGAAATCTTTTTCTCCAAGCTTTTAACGCGCCTCCAGAAATTATGAAGCTGCCGTTTACTTCGACACAGGAAAAACAGGCTGAGCTTTTTGTCTCTCTTCTCATGCGGCCCACGGTTTGTCCCGAAATTCCTGGAATTTCACCGGCGAAGACGCTCGAGATCCGCTTTTTCGCGCCGGGAAGTCTGGTCAGTAATCTGGATTTTGTGGAATCCATTTTTGGAAACGCGGGAAATCCATTCCTCCCTGAAAATGATGCGGCTTTGGATGTTGACCACTGGACGGGGCATACGGGATGCGTGATTCTGGCGCCGCATCTGACGAGGCTCCGCAAAAAAGACCTTGGGCTTCCGCATTATGATCAGGCCACGAAGCGCCAGCGCGAAGACGGAATGTGCTGGAAAAAAGAGGATGAACTTTACAACGGCGGATCCGCTTTTAAAGCGACGTGCCGTGATGAACGCGGTGTCATTGTTACGATTATTGCCGACAACTATTTTGGCTACTGCAAAAAAGAAGTTAAAACGCAAATCAGTTATTCGGCCAACCTTTTTGGGATGTGCGAAGAAGAGCATTCTGGCGGCGCTTTTTCCTGCACGAGTTATGATTTGGGCGTGGAGTTCGCGCTGGATGAGACGCTCGCGAAAAGCAAAACAAGGTTTTGTGATTTAAAGGAAATCCTCGGCGAGCATATTTCTATCTACCCGGAAGGTTACGCGGTGGACCGCCAGCATACGGATCTTGTCTATGTCCCTGAAGACGCTAAATTCCATTTGCCTTCGCAAAGTATTACTTGGCAAAAAGACGGAAAAGAACAAAAGATCAAATTGCTGACTCATCACACTTATATGCTTCCTTCCGGATATAAAGTTTTCATTAAAAAGCAAACCGGCGGCCAAACCTGGCATTTAATCGGAACGGTCGCGGAAGGTGTTCTTTGTCATAAACCCTGCACGGTTTCAGGCGGGGGAAAATCAGAGATTTCAAAATCGATTGTTGACGCGATGATCCAGGGACCCGTTTTTGTCGCGGATTTCCATAAAGACATGGATATGATCGAAGAAATCCTAAAAAAGGATTTTACAGACCGTTACAAACCGGAATTTTCAAAAGGCCGTCAAAGCCGGCCGATATTAAGCACTCAGCGGTCTTTAGGGTCTGTCATTAAGCTCATGACTCCGCATGGAGAATACACGGACGCGTACAACTCCTGGCTTTATCAGCTTCCGCATCATTTGCGGGATATTCTTTTTTGTGTGAAGCGTTTTTACCGGCCGGAGTGGGGGAATAATTGGCGTGAGCATTTTCATGTCGATGTGGTGAATGGACGGCCCGGACATGAACTGAAATATCAAAATCAAAAACTGGTGGCAAATTATTTGCGCGTGGGCCGTGAAAAAGACGGGTCGTGGCGGATTTACCGTGTCCGCCAGGATTTCGCGGCGGCTGAAAAACTTCAATTCGCGGATGATATTACGGCTTCCGTGGTCATTCCTAAGGAACGGCTAAAGTATCTCGATGCTTCCTATCATCATCCAAGCGTGAAACTGATTAGTAATTGCGAAAATTTTTTATTCCAGCGGCCTGATGACGCGATTTACCGCGGTTATGATAAACAGGCCGAGGCTGATTTGGCCACGTCGGGAAGTTTTCTCTCCAATTTTGAACCTTTGACCCGGGATGACGCGCGGGCTTTGACGCAGGACTCAATTCATTTTGATCTTTATTCGGATCCTATGAAGCGGCTCATTTATGATTTCTTTTATCAGGAAGAAGTCGAATACTTCGCGTCTTCGGCGCATCCCCGCATTGTGGACGGAAAACCGTCTAAAAACCCCCGTTACCTGCAGCGCAGGCCTGATCACGCGAATCCCAAACAGAAATATTTGGCCGAAACCGCTATCCGTCTTTTCAGAAAAATTCCTTTCGGAAACCCTGTTTATTTTCCGGTGAACGCGGTCTTGCCGGGCCGGCGCATGAATCCGCCTGAGCCTAAAAATAATGTTCCCGCTCTCGCGGTTTATAACCCCATTCATTTTCAGGAATTGCCGGAGCTCTTTTTAGAATTTATTTCTTCATTAACCGGCAAATCACCGTCAACGACTGGTTTCGGATCTGAGGGCGCTTTGACAAAGGGGCCGTTTAACGCGCTCCCTCCCATCATCGACTTAAATAATGCTTTCGTTTCATTTGCGGTTTGCGCCTACGACGGTTTTAGTTCGGCTGCCGGATATATCGGCCCCAATTACCGTGTCGATCATGATATCAGCCTGCTGATTCCTGAAATCTGGAGCCGCATGACGGTTCAGGAGCAGGAGGCAAAGTATCTCATTGAGCAGCGCTATCTCGATAAAATGCGGGATTTCGATTATGAAGGAAGAAAAGTACCGGCCAGTATTTTGGGTTACCGGATTAATCAAAGATTTACCCGCGCGTTTTTGGGAAGGATTTTTAACTCTCCCGACACCATTTTTACGGACGATATGCTGGCCCCTGAAAAGCAGGATCTGCGTCTTTTTGTGGAGGGAATTGATAATATTATGGCCACCTATAAGCGCGTCGCTGAGCATTATTTCGCGGATGGAAGCGTGGAATGGGCTTGTCCGCCATTAAAAGCGCTGCTTCATATTATGGCGCATGGGCATTACAACGGAAAAGATTTGAACAGTCCTGAAATCCGTCAGCTTTTCAGCCGGGAAAGCGTTGTCGCGGCTGACTGGTACCGAGAAAGACTTTCGGCAAAACAACAGGCAGATATCGCGTTATGGACACGGCACGTTCACTCATTGGAAGTTTTTTTAGGCCGGGAAAATCAAGCGGAAGTGGTTGACCGCATGAAATTGCGCGACCGGCTAGCGGAAGCAAAAAAACATCTTGAAGAAGTAAAATCGCCTTCTTATTTGAATTGGCTTCATGGAACTATTGGAGCGGATCCATTCGCGTTCAAATTTAAAGGCGGAAAAAAAGAACGGATTGCCGCTGTCCTCGCCTAGCATTGACCTTCCTGAACTTGTTTTGACAAAAACCTTCTATGCCAAGATCAGAAAAACCTAAAGCCTTCATCGGTGTTCCGCAAACCCCTGTTCATTCCATTGAAGTCCGCGGCCGCGTGAGGACCTTCGCCGTTTATCATCCCCAATTGAATCAAGATGAAAAGGTGCCGCTCGTTATGGTTTTGCATGGCGGGCTTTCTAACTCGGATTATGCCGCAAGAATGTCCGGCATGAACGCGAAAGCTGACCGTGAGAATTTTATCGCGGTTTATCCCAATGGATCGGGGGAGCCGGGAGCCAAAGCTTTGACGTGGAACGCGTGGAATTGCTGCGGCTACGCGGCGGAGCACCGTATTGATGACGCTGCTTTTATTTCCGCGATGATTGACAAGCTTGCCGCCGAATTTCCGGTCAATCTCAAGAAAGTTTACGCGTCCGGATTTTCAAATGGAGCCATGATGTGCCACCGGATCGCGGCGGAAATTGGAGATAAAATCGCGGCGATCGCGCCCGTTGCCGGATCACTGAATGCTGAATTGTCTCCCGGGGGAGCGCCGGTATCCGTCATGATAATTCACGGCCGGGATGACCAGCATGTGCAAATCGCGGGAGGAGTTCCCGCGCGGACTTTTGCTCCAAGCAACCGGGTGGATAAACCTTTGGAGCATGCCGTCTCTTACTGGGTAAAAAGAAATGGATGCGGGTTAACCGCGCGCGAAGAGGTTAGGGGAAAGCTGCATCAGCGGATTTATTCGGGCGGAAAAAATAGTACGGAAGTAGCCGTTTGCTTGATCGAGGGTCAGGGGCATTCCTGGCCTGGGAGCGTTCAAGGGCTTCACTATGGGAATATTGATGCGCCTGTCCAGGATGTGTCAGCCACGGATCTCATGTGGGACTTTTTTAAACGTCATGAAAAATGATCATGAGTTATGCTAAAATGATGCCTCAAACACACTGAGGTCAAAATGCCTGAATTCCGCTACCAAAAACCGTTTCCTCTTTCTAAAGATACAACTTCATACCGTCTGCTCACAAAAAATGGAGTCTCCGTTGAAAATTTTGGCGGGCAAAAAATTTTAAAAGTTTCGCCGGACGCTCTCGCGGTTCTTGCGCGTGAGGCTTTCATCGACATTTCGTTTTTTTTAAGGTCTTCGCATCTGAAAAAAGTCGCCCAAATTCTTGAAGATCCCGAAGCTTCGGAAAATGACCGGTTTGTCGCTGTCACTCTTCTCAAAAATGCGGTTATCGCGGCCAAGGGGGAGCTTCCTTCCTGCCAAGATACGGGAACCGCGATCGTGATGGCGAAAAAGGGTCAAGAGGTTTGGACGGGCGAGGATGATGAAATGGCGCTGACCAAAGGAATTTTTGAAACTTATCAACAAAGAAATCTCCGCTATTCCCAGCTTGCTCCGCTGACGATGTTTGATGAAAAAAATACAGGAACCAATTTGCCCGCGCAAGTAGAGATTTACGCGGTTCCTGGGAATGAATACCACTTTCTTTTTTTAGCGAAGGGCGGAGGCTCCGCGAATAAATCTTATCTCTATCAGGAGACAAAAGCGCTGCTTAATGAAAAGTCGCTTGAAAAATTTCTTTCGGAGAAACTTTTTTCGCTGGGGACTTCCGCGTGTCCGCCGTACCACATTGTTGTGGTGATTGGGGGAACAAGCGCCGAAGCGACGCTTAAAGCGGTCAAGCTTGCCTCCGCGGGCTATTATGATGATTTGCCCACACAGGGGAATGATTTAGGGCAGGCCTTCCGTGATCTTGAGTGGGAGCGGCGTGTTTTTGAAATGGCTCAAAATACGGGGATTGGGGCGCAGTTCGGCGGAAAGTATTTGGCGCATGATGTGCGCGTCATCCGGCTTCCGCGGCACGCGGCCTCTTGTCCGGTGGGGTTAGGTGTTAGCTGCAGTGCAGACAGGAATATTAAGGCGAAGATTACAGAGCAGGGAATTTTTCTTGAAGAATTGGAACGTCATCCCGAAAAGTACCTGCCAAGTGAAAAACAGGCAGAAACCCATAAGCCTGTTTCAATCGATCTTGACCGTCCCATGAAAGAAGTCCTTGCGGAGCTTTCGAAGTATCCGGTGAAAACAAGGCTTTCGCTTACAGGCACGCTGATTGTCGCGCGCGATGTGGCGCACGCCCGGATTCAAAAAATGCTGGATGAAGGAAAGCCAATGCCGGATTACTTTAAGCAGTTTCCTATTTATTACGCGGGTCCGGCAAAAACACCGCAGGGAATGCCGACAGGAAGCTTTGGGCCGACAACGGCTGGGCGCATGGATGCCTATGTTGCACCCTTCATGGCTCTTGGCGGATCGATGATTACGCTGGCAAAAGGAAACCGGTCCTCGCAAGTTTCTCAGGCTTGTAAAAAATACGGGGGATTTTATTTAGGCTCTATCGGAGGGCCAGCCGCCATTTTGGCGAAGGAAAATATCCTAGGTGTGGAAATTGTCGACTTTGAAGATCTGGGCATGGAAGCCGTCCGCAAAATTAAGGTCAAAGATTTCCCCGCGTTTATTGTTTGTGACGACAAAGGAAATGATTTCTTCGCGGAAGTAAAGTCGAAGAAGGGGCTTCCTTCTTATAATGGGGCGGAAGCCGAATAGTTTTTTATCTTGTCAATTGGCCAACTAAAAGTACAATACCTGTAATTAACTTTGGAGGTTTGTCATGAAACGTTTTGCTTCTCTTTTTCTCGCGCTGCTCTT
>CAZEFF010000012.1:0-43801 GCA_964511315.1 uncultured bacterium
CAAAAAGTGTGTCAGGCCGTGTGGTAAAAACACGGATTTTTTCGCTGGAGCCGGCCACTTGAAAATCGACTTCCGCGCCAACCGACTTTCCAATCCAATTGCGCTGCTGTTCTTTAATGGCTTCCGGCCAATCAAGACCTTCAAGATCAGCCAACAGACGTTCGGCGTAAGCCGTAATTTTTAAAACCCACTGACGCATCGGCCGGCGTTCGACAGGATGATTTCCCCGCTCAGATTTTCCGTCGATGACTTCTTCATTCGCGAGAACGGTTCCAAGCGCGGGACACCAATTCACCGCGACTTCCGCTTCATAGGCAAGTCCCTTTTCATAAAGTTTTGAGAAAATCCACTGCGTCCATCGGTAGTATTTAGGATCGGTCGTGTTGACTTCGCGGTCCCAATCATAGCTAAAACCCATTCGATTGATTTGACGTTTGAAGTTCGCAATATTTTTTTCGGTGGTGACCACTGGATGAGTTCCGGTTTCAAGCGCGTGCTGTTCGGCGGGAAGTCCGAACGCGTCCCATCCCATCGGATGAAGCACGTTGAAACCTTTCATTCTTTTGTAGCGCGCGAGAATGTCGGTGGCGGTGTAGCCTTCAAGATGTCCCACGTGAAGACCTGAACCTGAAGGGTACGGGAACATGTCTAAAATGTAGTATTTGGGTTTGTTGGACTGGGTGTCCTTCGCGGCAAAAGTTTTCTGAGAGAGCCAAAGTTTTTGCCACTTGGGTTCAAACTCGTCGAAGGGATATGCTTTTATTCCGCTGGCCATAGAAGGTCAATTCAAAATACAAAAGTCAAAATTAAGAAGGCCGAATTCCAAAGCTTTTGATTTTGCAATTTTGCATTCTCCATTTTGAATTTTGCATTGCAGTTAATGCGGAGAGAGAGAGTCGAACTCTCATGAGGTTGCCCTCGCGGGATTTTGAGTCCCGTGTGTCTGCCAGTTCCACCATCCCCGCCGAAAATCAATTCAAAATGCAAAATTTAAAAATAAAAATTAAGACCGCTTGGATTTTATCAAAATTGCCGACAGGATTTTGATCAGTTGGGTTGTTTCATCAATCAGGGATTCAGTATCCGCAAAGTTGAGGCTTTTATCTAATTTAAAAACTTCCAGCCAATACAGAGTCTCCAAAGCTTCCTTCTGGGCAATCGAGACCTTCGCAATAAAATCAGACTTGCTTTGCCCGCCTTTTGCTTCATGAAGATTAGCTCCAATGGAAGTTCCTGAACGAAGAAGCTGGCGGCCCAAAATACGCCCTACGTTGTCAGACTCCAGCGCCCTATAAAAGCGAATGATCCGTAAAGAGAACTCTTTCGCTCTCTCAAGAATATCTTCTTTTTTGACTTCCGGGTTTATTTTTACATTTTGCATTTTGCACTTTGCATTGATAAATGGTGGACCGGAAGGGGATCGAACCCATGACCTCCACAATGCCATTGTGGCGCTCTCCCAGCTGAGCTACCGGCCCATAAACTGTTTATCAAAGATAACTTTTACTTCTTCTATTCTTACGAAAGGCGCCCGCCACAAAGCATTGGCGGATCCGTCTGAAATCGCTAGCTTATTTCATTAGATGCTTTGGGACGGGTCCTCTGCGATTTCTAGCGGAAAAGAGACCCCATGATAACGTAAACCGCGGTTTTTTCAAGGTTAATGTCGGAAGGCTAGACCCGTACCAATTTCACCCTTAGAAAATAAGGCCCCCAAAACCCCTCTAAAATCTAAACCCCAGCACAATTGTCTATTGGAAAAATTGAAATTGTAACGGGTCTAGAATAGCACTTCAGGATCGACGGGGGCTCCGTCCTGGGCGCCAGGCACCGGCCCGGCCCAAACCATATCCCATAATCCGCTGCCCGCCCGGGAAACCATACGGAAGGTTCCATCAATAAAACCCGCAAAATGGCGGATAACCGGACGTCCCTCTTGCCCATGATATTTCTTAATTGTCAGAGGAATTTCTATTGGACTGCTGATAATATTTTTAGTCCCGCGGCCCCAATTATAGGCCCAATTATCTAGGTAGTTTTTCTCACTTCCCTTAGCCGCCAGAGCCTGAGAACTCCCTAGAAAACAAGCAAATACGAGCACTAAAAAACAAAAAATACTATTTTTCATCCCTTCCTCCTTTAAAAACTGGTCTTAAAGTTTTATTTATGCGAGCCGATGTCTTGATACACAACCAAACAGGACTAAGGAGATCTTTTGAAGCCTTTATACACATGTTCAAGCTGTCAGTGGGCGGGTGAAGAGAACCACTTCATCACCAAGATCCTTTCAATTATGTACCGCCCCAAAAATGACAACATTCAGGCCTTCAAACAGATCAAATGCCCCAAGTGCCACAATTTGGTTACGATTATTTTTGAAACCCTCGACGGCACCATCGCCAAGTAGCTCTACCCTCTTACCTTTTCAAAACATTCTTCTAAAATTTCCACGGCGACATCCACTTCTTGTTTTGTCACCACAAGCGGAGGTGAAAAACGGATACTCGATTCTCCGCAGCCTAAAAGAAGCAGCCCTTTTCGGAAAGCCTCTTCAATCATTCGGTCCCGAAGTTTCGGCGCGGGTTTTCTGGTTTCGCGATCTTCCACAAGTTCGACACCGATCATCAGCCCAAGTCCGCGGACATCTCCGATGATCGGAAATTTCCGGGAAAGCTCATTCAGCTTCCCTTTAAAATAATCTCCGACGATTTGCGTATTTTTTAAAAGTTTCGTTTCGAGCAAACGGATCGTTTCAAACGCCGCCGCGCAAGCCACCGGATTTCCGCCGAAAGTATTCGCGTGTGAACCCGGTTCCCAATCCATAAGATCCGCGCGCGCGATCATTCCGCCAAGCGGCATTCCGGACGCGACGCCTTTGGCAAAAGTAATAATATCCGGCTCAATCCCCCAATTTTCAATCGCGAACATTTTTCCCGTGCGTCCCATGCCAGACTGCACTTCATCCGCGATCAAAAGAATTCCGTATTTTTTTGTAAGGTCCCGAAGTTTTTGATGATATCCAGGCGGCGGCACCACATAGCCGCCCTCGCCTTGAACGGGCTCCACAATAATCGCCGCCACTTCACTCGGCGGAACTGTTTTCTTGAAAAGCGTGTGTTCAATATAATCCACGCAGTCAATATTACAGCTTGGGTAAGAAAGATGATAAGGACAGCGGTAGCAATACCCGTATCCGACATGCGTCACGCCGGGAATCAATGAACCAAAATTTTCTTTCTGCCGGATTTTGCTTCCCGTCAGCGAAAGAGCGCCCATCGTCCGGCCATGAAAGGCGCCAAAAAAAGAAATCATGCGTTCACGTTTGGTCTTGTAGCGCGCAAGCTTAAAGGCAGCCTCCACGGCTTCGGTGCCGGAATTGGTAAAAAAAACGCGCTTTTTAAATTTCCCAGGAGAAAGCTCCGCCAATTTTTTGGCAAGCTTCACTTGGGCTTCATAATAGAAGTCGGTGCCGGACATATGAAGAAATTCGCCCGCTTGCTTGCGGACAGCCTTCACCACATCAGGATGAGAGTGCCCGGTCGATGTCACCGCGATCCCCGCTGTGAAATCCAAAAAGACATTTCCGTCCGGGTCTTCAAGCCAGCAGCCTTTGCCGCGGTGCGCGACCAAAGGATAAGAACGGGTAAAAGAGGGTGAAAGAAGCGCGCGGTCTTCGCGGATAATCTTTCGGGCTTTAGGACCGGGTATAGGGCGTTTAAGTTTTGGTCTTTTCATGAAAGGATTCTACTTCACTTACTCGTCCACATCAATCTGAGCTTTTTGGAGGCGTCCGCTGAAATCCACATAAACAGATTTCCATTCGCTAAAAATATCAAGCGCGGTTTGTCCCGCTTCTCGGTGGCCATTGCCTGTATTTTTCACACCGCCGAACGGCAAATGCACTTCCGCGCCGATTGTGGGACTATTAATATAAGTAATTCCCGACTCAATATCGCGGATTGCGCGCATTGCGCGGTTCACGTCGCGGGAATATAGTGCTGCGGAAAGACCGTACGAGGTTTGATTCACTTCACGGATTGCCTCTTCAAGATTCTTAACCGGCATTAAGCACGTCACCGGGCCGAATATCTCCTCTTTAACGATCGTCATCTTAGAATCCGCGCCGGTAAAAATAGTGGGCTCATAAAAAAAGCCTTTTTTAAATTGCGTGCCGCGCGGGATCCTGCCGCCGCACTCAAGTTTAGCGCCTTCTTCTATTCCTTTTTGAACATAGCGGTGAACGCGCTTTTGCTGGGCTTCATTAATGAGCGGCCCCATCTGCGTATCCGCCTTCAAACCATTTCCAATTTTTATTTTTTTTGCCCGCGCGATCATCGCTTTACGGAAAGATTCAAAAATCTTTTTCTCGATATAAACCCGGCTTGTGGCGGTGCATCTCTGACCGGTTGTTCCAAAGGCCCCCCAAAGCGCGCCTTCCACCGCGAGATCAAAATCAGCGTCAGCCATTACAATCTGCGCATTCTTCCCTCCCAGTTCAAGCGAGCACCGCTTTAACGCGCGGCCGCATTGCTCGGCAACAATACGCCCAACTTCACAAGAACCCGTAAACGAAACAAGACGTATATTGGGATTGCGGACAATGGCTTCCCCAGCCTTTGCGTCACCATGCACAAGATTGAGTACTCCCGGCGGAAGTCCGGCCTCGATTAAAATCTCAACAAATTTTTCCGCACAAAACGGCGTATCTTCCGCGGGTTTGAACACAAGCGTATTGCCGCAAACAAGCGCGGGAAGAATTTTCCAGGACGGAATCGCGATCGGAAAATTCCAGGGCGTGATGAGCCCGCAAACCCCGATCGGCATACGGATTGACATCGCGAATTTGTTTTTCAGTTCGCTTGGAGTCGTTTCACCAAAAAGCCGGCGGCCTTCTCCCGCGTAATAGAATGCCGTATCAACAGCTTCCTGCACGTCTCCGCGCGTCTCTTTAAGAACCTTGCCCATTTCGCGGGTCATGAGCTGGGCCAATTCTTCCTTGCGCTTCTGAAGAATCATGCCCGCCTTTAAAAGAATTTCAGCGCGGTGCGGGGCCGGCGTTAAACGCCAGGCATCATAGGCCTTTTGAGCGGCCTGTACAGCGTTAGCAACATCCTCAGAAACTGAATCGGGAAAATACCCAATCACTTCATTTTCATTGGCAGGATTTAAACTCGCGAAGGTTTTACCGCTTCGGGACGGAACCCATTTTCCATCAATATAGTTTAGGTGTTTCTTACTCATACTCCACCTCCCTTAAATTTCAGAGAATAAAAACTGACGGGCTTTTTCATCATCCGCTTTTTTCTTTAAAGCAGGTTTCGCCTTCTTAATTTTTTGGGCGCTCCACTTTTCAAAAGCTGGGATAGCACGGTAATCCGTCAGATCGATTTTCAGCGGTGTAATCGAGATAAAACCAAGAGCGACCGCCTCTTCGTCGCTTTTTCCATCAGGATTCAAGATTTCAATCTCCCCGGCAAGAGAATAGAGTTTTTTGCCTTTACGCGATTTTTCTTCGACAAACTCTTCGATGAATCTTGAATTAGCTTGCTTCGTAATTTTAACGCCCTTCACTTTATTTTTTTTAAGCGGCGGCACATTCACATTCAGCATCACATTTTTCGGAAAAATCTCGTCACGGTACCCTTCGATCAGGCGCCTTGTGATTTCTACACTAGCATCAAAATCACGGGAGTTTCGGCTGCAGAGAGAAACCGCAACCGCGGGAATTTTATTGATAAAACCTTCGCGGGCTGCCGAGATTGTGCCTGAATAATAAACGCTGACTCCGGTATTCGCGCCCTGATTAATGCCTGAAACAACAAGATCCGGTTTAAATGAAGGGATCACCGAAAGGGCCACCTTGGCGGCATCCGCGGGAGTGCCGTGCACACGATAATGAGGAACCCCGCCGCGGCGGAACTCTTCAACACAGATTTTTTGACCGAGGGAAATCGAATGACTGGTGGCAGATTTTTCACTCGCAGGCGCGGCCACCACAGCGCGAACACCCTTGGGAATAGCCTTTAAAAGAGCCCGAATGCCCGGCGCGTCAATGCCGTCATCATTTGTTAATAAGATATTCATCCCGTTAGATCTCCAAACCCATTAAATCGTTTAGTATTCCAAGATTGGCAACTCAGATCAAACCCTTCAATAACATTGTATTTGGTTAGAGATCTAATGGGACTCATATATTAATTATACACGTTAAAGTTAGTCAGCGTGACGCCGCCATCAGCCAATAGCTTTTTAAATTTTGGTGAATGAAAAAGTTTCCATTCGACTTCACGCCCTTCTTGGAATGAACTTACGGCCCGAAGAGCTTCATCATTCCTGCCGGGATGGCACATGATTTCGCTAACGCCTTCGGGGATACTTCTCAGGATCGCTTCAAGCGGTTCCGCGCGCCAATACCCCTGAGTCGTTAAATTTCCAAAAAAGAAATCCGTTGAAGAAACACCAAGATTTTTCATCCCTAAGCACGAACGGCGGAGAGGCAATTTGAAACGTTTCGCGACCTCAATTAGAACCTTCAAAAAATGCGGGTGATCATGCATTTGGTGATGGGTATCGAGATGCGTTGGAAGCGCGCCGAATATTTTATGAAAATGATGGACCTGGTTCTGATATTCCCGGAAAAGCTCGTCAAACTTAGGCAGATCGGCTTTTTGAGCCGCATATTTTTTAAACTGTCCTTCATCACCAAGCAATGAGCGAACCGCGAGACTACGGGAAACAGGATAACCGAAGGTCACATTCAAATGAATCCCTACGCCTAATTTACTCCGCCTTTTAAGTTCGCGCACAAGCGCCGGCTCGACCGGCAAATTGGCCATAAACGTTGTGCTTGTCAAAATGCCGTTGTCATGACAATCGAGAATCGCCTGATTCACACCGGGCGTCAGATTACAGTCATCCGCGTTAACGATTAATAATCGCTTCATCCCGTTAGATCTCCAAACGTACGCTGTCCCTTCTCCCCTTGCGGGAGAAGGTTAGGATGAGGGATAATTAATTTTCCCTCACCCAGCCCTCTCCCTAAGGGAGAGGCAAAAGTCTGGATATTTAGTCTGGTTAGAGATCTACTGGGACTCACGGAATCACCAAAATCACCGTCGCGACAGCATACTCACGCTCATGCGCCATCGACAGTTCAAGCTGAAATTGTTTAGGTAAGCCAAAACGTTTTCGGTTTTTTTCAGATAGATAAATAAAAGGCTTACCGGTTGCCATACGCCGGACTTCTATTTCACGGAACCGGAATCGGTTCCCCTTTCGGAGGCTCGCCGTTTTCATAAACGCTTCTTTGGCGGCGAAGCGCGCGGCGTAATGCTCAAACTTCATGCGTTTTGATTCGCAGTATTTTTTTTCCTGAAGAGTAAAAATGCGGGAAGTGAAACGGGCGCCCTGCCGATTAATGGCCTGCCCCATCCGCTTAACGCTGACAATATCAATGCCCTGGCGGATTTCCATTGCGTCTAATGTTTGAAGAGAAGGTAGAGCAGTCCGCCGACAATGGCGAGAGAAACGAGATAAAAATTATTGAAACGCCAAAAATCAAAAATACGCGAAAAAAAAGACCGGTTCGACGCGGCTTTTTTATCCCGAGGCCGGGGTAATTCATAGCGGAGGTTTAGAACTTCTTCTTTTCGGAAGCGGATGTAGGTTCCGCCGATTTTATAGGCGTGAAGCTTCCCTTCTTTAAGATACTTTTCTATTTGAGGCTGCTGCACCTCAAGAAAAGACTTCACCTCTTCCAAAGAAAGCATGTTATTCATCCCGTTAGATCTCCAAACCCATTAATCCCTTAAATATTGCAAGATCAGCACCACATACAAAGCGCTTCGAACAAATCACATTCGGTTAGAGATCTAACGGGATTCATCGCCGCAGATCTCCAAACCTACTCAAATTTTTTGTTTGATTTTAGATTTTTTAGACTTTTACGTTTTCTTCTTGGATCCAGCGGTCCACCGCGGCTTTCGAGAAGATCCAGTTTCCATTTTCCTGACGGCCGGGAATCTTGCGCTTATTGGCCCACTCTTCAACAATACGGGCTTCGACTTCCAAATACTGCGCGACATCCTTAAGGGTCAACGAAACATCATGCCCTTCAGCGCCGGAACGGACATTCAGCATGGCGATTTGCCCCTCAATGACGGCCCCCTCGCTCACACTTAAAAGCGGAGTGGTAATATTCCCTTGAATCGTGGCGGGAGAAATCACAGAAAGCGATTGGGAAGCCCGAATATCCCCGGTCACTTTCCCGGCAACAATAATGTGATCGCCGTTAATCGCGGCCTTCACCTTGGCATTTTCACCAATGGTCAAATTACCGCGGGTATCCAGCTTGCCTTCAAAACTTCCATTGATCCGTAAATTAACAGGATCTTTAAACGTAATGGTTCCTTGCATGCTTGCGTCAACATCGAGAATTTTTTCATCCATTTTTTCAGGTTTCTTAGCCATGAACAGGATCTCCTTTGGGTAGGATACAGAGTTGAAATATTATCTAAGGAAGCAGAGGTGCTGTAAAGCAAAAAGAAACAGATTAACTGGCTTTCCGTTTTTTCTCAGTGACCCAAAACTCCATGGCCGTCCCGCGGGCCAAACGCGTTTGAGCATGCAAAGCCGGCATGGAGCTTAAAAAGGTAAAGACCAGCGGGATGAGAAACCACTCCAAGGCAAAAATGATTCTTTTTAGAATAGGATTTTGGGTTTTATGCTTCGGCAAAAGCCTCATGGAAAGCGCGATCGTTACGATAAATGAGGCCAGAGCCAGGTTAAAAATGAGGCCTGAGATACGGGCTGAATTGTAATAGAGCACTGAGGTTGAAAATTCACGGGTCGCGAAAAGACCGGGCAGCCAGCCCATAAAAGTCACAATAAACCCCATACTGGCCCAGGAAACATGCATCTCAAGCATCTTGATGGTATACCGGCATTTATTAAACCAGGAAATTCTTTTCTCTTTAAGAAAGGCCCGCATCAAAATTGGAAAGTTTTCAACCCCCCAAGCCCATCTCAGTTTTTGGCGGTAAACATTTACGAGCGTCTGCCAAAGAGATCCCGCCATCACCACATCCATGGACAGCGTGACATAAACCGGCATCACCCGGTAGTCTCCGCCATAATGAATGAAGGCTTTCCAAAAAATAGCTGAGTCATCGGAAATCATATCCACGGGCCAATACCCGATTTCAACAAGCGCCTTAAAACTCATACTGTGACTTGAAAAGGTGACAAGTTTTTCGGGATTGGTCGCTTCGATCAGCTGGAAAAATGACGCGCCCGTTTCAAGCACGCGCGCGAAACCCGGCGCTTCCCAAATCTTATTATGGTAAACCGGAATCGGCTGATAACTCGCGCGGGTACGCTGAGGCGACCGCATAAAGTGATAAGTCGTCGCGATAAAATATTCAGGGCTCGCGACCGTATCCGCGTCAAAACAGGAAACAATCACATTTTCGAAATAAATTTTATGGGACTCAAAAAACTGGGCCGTCTCTTTCGCCGCGAAAGTCACATTCGCGCCCTTTACCCGTGCTTCACCCGGAATGCCGTCCGGATGGACCGCGATCAAAAAATCAAAAAAATGCTTTTCGTGCTTTTTCTTTAAATCCTCCGCCATCGCTTTCTTTTCCGCGCCGCTCCGTCCTTCAACCGCAAGAACCACCACCATCCGACGCGTCGGAAAATGACTCTTCGCGAGCGCTTCAATGGCCGGTTCGACCACTTGCCGGCTTTCCCGCGCGACCGCGATAATTACCGCGTGATAAATCGAATCAAGAGGCGGAACGCTCACGCCATTGGCAAGAACATGTTTTAATTCGCGCTCTTGATTTTTCAGACTCAGCCATCGGCTCATTTTGAAATGTTTACGCATCACCTTGAGCCGGCGTTTAATAATCGGGAGAGAATCCTTTCCTTTTTCAAGAAGCCGGCACCGCTCTATCCAATCCGTTTCACGCTCCACCGTTAAAACCGCGTACGCGAGAACAAGGAAAATAGTCATGTAAAGAATCCGCAGGAGCCAGTAAAGGTTAAACGCGATAATCGCGAGCGCTCCGTAAAGCGGTTTAAAATATGCGAGCGCGAGAAACACTCCCAAAATCCCCCAGCTTAAAGAGCCTGGAATCATACCGAACAGTCTTTCGAGAAAAAATTCCTGGGGATTTTCCGTGCGGTGAGAAAAATTGAATTTATGTCTCGCCATATTAGTCCGCCAATTCCCTTTTCATCAAAAACCTTGTCTTGGCATCCAGATAAAAAACCGCGTTCGAACGCTCCTGATAAATCACCGGATCTTTTTTCCCTGTGCGGCCGATTTCCCGCAGCAAATAGGGGGCGGGCTCTTTTGCTTCTAGCAGATAAATCGTTTCTCCGTCGACAAGCACAACATGAGTATCTTCAAACGCGAACATGGCTTGACGGATATTATCGCCTTTTTCATAAAGCATAAATTTTTCGGGCCCCTTTTCAAAAAGGCTCTCAGGGTCACGGGTAAAATCAATCACACCGATTTGATGATCAGTCCAATAGAGAATTTTTTCGTTTTCAGATTCGTGGCCGTAAATTTCGCCCTTCACATCTTTTTCCACAAGCGTGTAAGGCAGCCGGTTCGTAATCAGCGTTCCTCCGCTCCCCCAAAAAAGAAGCAAGTCTCTGCGCAAAAGATCGCGGCGGAGCACTTCGATCCTGAAGAATGAATTCCCATTCGTCTCAAAAATCTTCCGGCTGGTTTCTTTATCTTCAATCAAAGGTTCCGGATTCTCGGCTTTTTCGTTGCTGGCAATAAGCGAGAAATCTTTTTTAAGAAGATAAAGTTTTGAATTTTTGAAACCCGCGCCCATCACCCCTGAAGCGATCTCAGGATGACCCTCCCCTTTTTCCAAATCAACACGCCCGAGCTTACCGTCTTTTAAAAAATAAAGATGCCCCGTACTTTTCGGATCCCAAATCAAATCATCCGGTTTATCCGAAACCCACGGCGTTAAATTCAGCAAACTATTTTCACGTTCCATGTCATAAGCCCAAAAACCTTTATGCCCGCCCCGCTCAACCTCAAAAATAACCAGGCTTGAGTTATGCTTTGCCGAAACATTCAGGATTTTAAGATCCGCGGCCCCAGGGATTTCTTTCCCAATCCGCGTTTCGCGCTTAAAAAATAGATCGATTTTCCAAAGTGTATCCATCGTCTCGCCCTGCCAGGCCAGAATTTTTGAATCCACTAAAAAAGGCGCCATCCCCCGATACGCGCGCTTCGAGAATGTTTTGATTTTTGGATTTTGAGAAAGCAAAATCACGGGCTTCAGCGCGGCGGCTTTTTCGGCTTTCACTTCAATGTCTTTTTCCCATGGCTGATAACCCTCTGCTTCCAGTTTTAAATGGTAGGAGGCAGGCTTAAGATCGGTAATCACAGAAGGGGTTTTTTCTTCCAGCTTTTGGCCGTTTAAAATGGCGGTCACGTTCTTTGGATGAGTCGAAATGGAAATCAGTCCCGTCGAAACAAGCGCCATGTCTTCCTTCGGGTTAAAAACATAGCCCAGTCCGTAAAGAACGGCGTAGGGCGTAATGATCAAATACATTAATAGGAAGATATAAAAGAGGATTTTACGGGTCCAAAGAAGCATAGGCCGTATTGTAACCTCCCCAAGCGTAACCCTCAAGAAGAAAGGGACTTAGGACGATTATCATGACAATGCTTCGCTCCGCCTTCTTTATATCAGTTACGGGATTCTGGATCACCATGATGAGCCTGCTCATTCAGCGGGAATACTTTCAGCTGAGTCCGGTTCAGACTCCCTATGAGATTTTCGCCCTCCACAATCAAAGCCTCCGGGAGGAATATCACGCGATTTACACGGGGAAGGAACGGATCGGTTTTAATTTCAGCGTCCTTGAGGCGCTTAAGGAGTCTGAGCCGGATGCCTATGAATTGCGGCATCAAACCTATCTCAGTTTTTTATTTCTCGGAAAAGAGCGCGAAATGCTTGTCAAAGGGAAAGCGCGGCTCAACGAAAAGCTGGAACTAAAAACATTTGAGTTTAAGGTTTCAAGCAATGAGTACTGGACCAGCCTGAAAGGAACCGCGGTTAAAAATAATCTCAATCTTGTCATCGAAGGCAAGGAAGGACAGCCCATTCGAAAAATCATTCCGATTGACGGCCCACTCTTGCTTTCTGAATCGCTTGGATTTATTTGGACGCCTGAAAATTTAAAGCTTGGGAAAAACGGGCGTGTCCGATTATGGAATCCCTTGGCCATGAGTCTTGAAGATGTCACTTTCCGAGTCGCGAGAAAAGAAGATATCGAATACCAAGGGAAAACCGTCAACGTCTTTGTCGCGCTTATCACACAAGGAGGCATTGATTCGAGGCTTTGGATTTCACCGCAAGGTATCGTGCTGCGTGAGGAAAGCCCTTCGGGATTTAGAATTCAAAAAGAAGAGAGCTACGAAATTTTCGAAGCGATGCGGAAAAACCGCTCAAAACTTCCTGATCTGCCAAATCTTTATTCGATTCCATCCAATCAAATACTGGAGCACCCTGAGCGGCTCTCTCTCTTAAAAGTCAAAATCAAAACACCGTCCGAAGAAAAAACATTAGATCTGCGGCGCGATGATCTTAAAAGCACAGGCTCATTTACGCGACCCGCGGATCTTCAAAAGTTTTCTGATCTGGCTCCCTATCTGGAAGAAACGCCTTTTATCCAGACAAAAGATCCAAACATTCTTAAAACGGCTGAGGGAATTACAGCGGATGAAAATACGGCCATTGGCGCCGCGCTCAAAATCATGACTTGGGTCAACCAAAACATAATCCCGTCGCCAACCGTAAGCATTCCTTCCGCAAGAGACGTCCTCGCCATTAAAAAAGGCGACTGCAATGAATTCAGCGCGCTTTTCACAGCGCTTGCGCGCGCGGCAGGCATTCCCGCGAAAATGGTGGCCGGCATCGTTTATCAAAATGGGCGGTTTTATTATCACGCGTGGGTCGAAATTTTCGCGGGCCGCTGGATCGGCATTGACCCTACTTTTGGCCAAGCCCCTGTCGATGTCACCCATATCCCTTTAGTGTACGGTGATTTAAAAGAACAAGCCGAATTAGTCAACAAACTTGGGCAAATGAACGTAATCATTCTTGAAACAAAGTAAGGAGCTTCAATGGCTATTCTTGAAATTAAAGATCTGAAAAAAAATTACGGCAAAAAGGAAGCGGTCAAAGGCATTGACCTCACGATCCATAAAGGCGAGCTTTTTGTCCTCGTGGGGCCCAACGGGGCCGGCAAAACCAGTACGCTTAAAATGCTGGTGGGACTTTTAAAACCTACCGCGGGAACGATCAGGATCGGCGGGTACGATCTTCAGAAAGATCCGAACAAAGCAAAGAATCTCATCAGTTTTGTTCCGGATACACCTTATGTCTATGACAAACTTACGCCTCTGGAGCTTCTTCGTTTCATCGGAAAACTTTATAGTCTGGATGTTAAAACAATTGAGGGACGCGGCGCGGAGCTTTTACAGTTTTTTTCGCTTTGGGATGTCCGCGATGTTCTCATTGAAGAGTTTTCTCACGGCATGAAACAGAAAGCTATTCTTTCCGCTTCCCTGCTCCATGAGCCTGAGGTTTTTATCCTTGATGAACCGATGGTGGGTCTTGACCCCGTCAGCGTCAAAAGTTTTAAGGATTTTCTGCGGCAAAAAGCGCGCGGCGGCATGACGATTATTTTTTCGACTCACACACTGTCAACCGCTGAAGAACTCGCGGACCGCATCGCCATTATCAATAAGGGACAAATTGCCGCCATCGGTTCTATTCAAGAACTTAAACGTCAGTACCAGTCTCAGGAAAATCTTGAAAACATGTTTATGAAATTGGTTACGGAAGGAATGAAACAAAGCTAGGTGGAAGGCGGAGGGTCGAAGGTAGAAGGGAAAACAAACCGCTTTTCCTTCTACCGTCCACCTTCGAGCTTCGACCTTAAATTTATGAATACATTTAAAATATTGCTCGGCTTAAAATTCAGACTTATTCTCAACTCGGTCAAGAGCCTGCAAAAGCGCTCACGGTTTGAATTTTTCATTCTCATCTTTTTCTTTCTCTTTGCCGCTTGGGGACTTTTCGCTTTCTTTTATCAAAGCTTCCGGTTTTTCAAAGGCCAGGAACCTTTCGGCCCCATATTGATAGATGAAACTTTTTATCTTTTTAATTTCGCCCTTTTCACCATGCTTTTTATTTCCTCCGCCGTCGCCTCGTATTCATCCCTATTCCGGTCAAAAGAAGTCGCGTTCCTTTTAACGAAACCGGCCGGCTGGACCGAAATTTATTTTATTAAACTATTAGAATCATTATGGTTCAGCTCCTGGTCTTTTTTATTTGTGGCCGCGCCTTTTATGGCCGCTTACGGACTTGTTAAAAACGCGGGGCTTTTTCCATTCCCCTTTTTGTGCCTGGCTTTCTATATTCCATTTGTCGCGCTGGCTGGAATGCTTGGCTCCCTTACTTCTGTGCTGGTTGTTTGGCTGCTGCCGAGCCGGAAACGGCGCTATCTCGCGCTCATGCTTGCTGTAGCCGGCATAACAGCCTACTTCGCGCATGTTCAGCCCGAAGCCATTAAGGAGCAAGGCTCTATTGCCGGAATCATGTCAGGCTATCTTCCGCATGTCACCTTTGCTAAGAACCCGCTGCTGCCTTCCTATTGGACAACGCGCGGAGTTTTAGCTTTGAGCACATTGGAAACGAAAGAATTGCTCGACTGGCGGGATGGACTCTTTTACGCGCTTCTCATGCTCTCAAACACTTTGTTTTTCCTTCTTCCATCGTATTGGGCGGGAAGCAAACTTTTTGCCATAACTTTCTTAAAAGCACAGGATCACGCGGAGAACCGATCGTTAAGGCGCGCTAAGAATCAGCGCACCTGGTTTGAGAAATTTTTGGACGCCTTGCCCTGGCCCTCCAAGCCAGCGCTAGCCTTTCTCGAAAAAGACATCAAAACCTTTTCGCGAGATCCCGCGGAATGGTCGCAGCTTATTATTTTCTTTGGGCTTTTATTATTCTATTTCGCGAACCTTAAAAACCTCCAGTTTCATGTTTTGAAGGAGTTTTGGAAAAATCTCGTTTTTATTTTGAACACCATCGGAACCTATATTGTTCTTTCAAGTTTCAGCATGCGTTTTGTTTTCCCCATGCTTTCGCTTGAAGGTTCCAGATCCTGGATATTAGGTCTCGCTCCCATGCGGTTTTCTTCACTGCTGCTTGAAAAATTCCTGCTCGGCACAGTGATTTCGGGTATTTTGACTATGCCGCTTATTTTTTTATCGGGCTGGATGCTTGAAATTGAACTGAGCCGTATTCTTTTTGTGACATGTCTTGGATTTTTTGTCTGCGTGGCCCTTACAGGACTTTCGGTAGGATTCGGCGCCAAATTCCCCAATTTCAAATCCACTAATCCTGCCGAAATCATTTCAGGATTCGGCGGTTCGATGCTGCTCGTCTTTCATTTAAGCTATCTCGCCCTCATTGGTCTTTACCTGCTTAGAGCTCATGGGAATTCGCAGCCCATCATCGCGGTCTTTGTCGCGGGGCTAAGCATTCTGACCGCCATGGTTCCGATGAAAGCTGGAATTAACGCGCTGAGGAAGATGGAATTTTAAATAAGGTCGAGGATGGATGGTCGAAGGTCGAAGAAAAACCGGGTTGCTTTACCTTCTACCCTTCACCTTCGGGCTGCCACCTTTTTTACGCAGACTGCGCCAACCACTATTAGGTTGGCATCGCCGCGTGACAGTATAAAGAATACTGTCTACGCGGACTGAGCAAACGCTTGTTTCGCGGCTTGAGTTTGTGTGAGGGCGTGCAGCAATCCCAAAATTCCATTTAAGGCTTTTTCATCAAGCACTCTAGGGCCCTGCTGACCTTCCGCTTGCAGCAATAGAAGCTCCGCCACACGCAATAAGGGCTCCCAGCCGCCAACGAGAGGCACCGCGCGGCGCGTCAGATTTTCGGAAGTCATCACCACATTCGCTGCCGGCAAGTTTCCAAGCCGGACATTTGAATCGAGAAGTCCGATATAACTTCCAAGCGCGCGCTTAACACTCATATGATTAAGCGGGCGGGAAGAATTATAGGCAATGGCCGTGCTGCCCAGAAAAAGTTTCACGAGACTCTTCGCGAGCTCGGAAAGTCTCGGCATATCGCTGTCATAAGAAAAAGCGAGCTTAAATTTCTCAGCGATTAATTTCAAATCCTGATTTTCGCCAACCAGCGCGGTATCAATCAAATACCCTTCATGCCCCAAACGCCCAGCCCCAACGGCGGCTTTCTTCATTTCTTCATACGCTTTTTCTAAAACCGCGGGACTTGAGAGTAGAAATTTCACTTCCGGGGTTACTAGCCCGCTGTTGATCTCAATCGGCTCCTCAGCATTTGCCAGAGCCGTTCCCGCAGTGAGTCCCTGTTCAATCACATTCTGAATGATTCCGGTCAACTTCAAAGCAATGGTTTGTGATTCCCGGTCAACCCGTTCCGGATCAAAACCATTTTGCTCAAGACCGTTTTTCACAACTACTGACAGATTTTGAGAATTAGTCCATTCGATAATATCCGAAATTGTGTTTAGCTGACGCAGCTCCGCTAAAATATTCATAGAAATACTTTCCCATATTCTTTCTAGCTTGCGAGCTTTGGCCTTAGCCTTTGATCTAATCGTAACTTCGGCTTCCTCTGGCTGGCTAAGTACTTCATTAGCCATAATGACATCTGAAATAAGAATCTGCTCTAAATAATCATTAACCCGTTCGCGGCTATTTTTTTCTTCTCTGATTTCAGAACGCGCTTCTGTTTTGGGGAATGCTGAATCCAAGGCATCCGTTTCCGCCTCAATCCCCTTAAATAAATCCTCAAGGTCTATTTTTTGATGTGGAGCTTCCGAACCTTTTTTCTGGAGAATAATAAAAATTTTGGGCATAGCATTTTTCATCACCAATTCGGGAAGAGACCGTGAAACCACTTCTAAATTCTGAGGCAAATCAATCATATAGAGCCACTGCCCATTTTCTTCGTAGGGCACAGTAAAAACGACACCCCCGGGTTTCAGCCAAAGACTCCACTTGGCCGCAATATTTTCTGCGACATTCTGAGGAATAATTGATTTTATCGTTAATCCATAATCAATCACGAGATCAAAGTAATCCGCTTTCACTTCTTCGCCGAAAATTGATACGTCGTCGGCGCTTCCATTTTTTATCGTAACATCTTCGGGGATAACCATTCTTTGAGGCAACGCACTTTGAATCGCGTCCCAATTCAAATCCACACCAAAGAATTTAAAGTTAAGATCCGGGAATTCACTTTTTAATCTTTCCCGTATTTTTAAAAGCAGCAAACCATCGGCAACACCATCCTGAAGAATCCGGAAATCTTTTTGTCCGCCCGATTTCATACGGCGGATTGTTCGGACGACTCTTTCGATCACTATCGGATGGATTAATCTGTTTTTCTGCAATGCCTCCGGATTACTGATTCCCGCATAAAAATTTGCCCACACATTGGAATTTATCTGATAATCAATGTTCGTATTTCTCACAATCTCCCGCTGAGGACGGGGATGATAATAAGCGAGATACCTATCTCTTCTTAGCAGCAAGCGCCGTTTAACATCCTCTGTTTGCTCAGCTGTCAGATCATAGACATTATCAAAGTTAGAAGTTCCGGGTAGCGCATAAGCGACATAAAATTCATTGGGTAAAAGTTTGCTTAACGGCACTCCGCCTAAAATCCCCGCTTTATGCGGCCAGATAAACAGTAAATTCCCAAGACGCAATTTCATTCCATGTTCAAAAAACAGGCCATAGTCTTTTAAGCGCGGAATATCCCGATCCCCGCTCTCTAAAGCCTGCCAGGTAGGAGGCGTTGCTTGCGTCCGCGTCTCTGAGCGCGCGTATTTTTTTAAATACGAATTTGCTTCCGATTTAATTTTATCAATTTCAGGCGAATTAGGTAATTGCAGTCGGCTCAATTCATTCTGCAGAAAATCCGCCTGAGTGTTTAAGCTCAAAGCGCCCGCTCTTTTAATGTTTGATCCATTTTTTTGTTTCTTCCAAAATTCAAAACTTTTCGCAAATTCATTTAGCTGCGGAGCCAAAACATTGAGATCCTGGATCCCCATAGAATAATTCGGACTTTCCCAAATCACCGCGGCTGACTTTTCAGATTCATCGCCAAAATTTCGGATCCTCAAAGAAAAGAAAGCCCCCAAATAAGATACTTTTTCGATCATCACTTTCAGCTCTATGCCCGCGTCTTCAATGAACAAACTCATCTCTTGATCAAAACCAAAACTAACCCGCTTGCCGCCGAAAATCTGCTGGATCATATTCTTCGGCGCTTCAATAAAATAGACAAGCCCTTTAACCAAATCAGCACGCAAAATCATGGGGCGCGCGTTAAGATTTTTCCGCGGATAAATCTTGATCTCTCTTAAAAAGGGCTGAATATGGATTCTTTCGTTTTGATCCAATACCGACCCGGGATCCAGACTAAGATCAACGCGCTGCTCCGACGCTTTTGCCGCGCGGGCTTCAGATTTTGCGGCAGCACCCTGTTTTTGACGGATATTGACGTCCCAGCCGTAATGGATTTTATTGGGATAAGCAGAGCTTACCTGCCTCGAAGAAACAATAAGATTTCCGTAATACTCTAAGTCACCGTTTGTGCGCTCGCCGGCTTTGCTAAAATTAGCCTTAAGAATCGTATCGAGATCGTAATATTCCCAATCCCAGCTGCCGACATCATCGGTGACCAAAAATCCGCCGGGCTTGATCAATCCCGCGATAATGTTAATAAACCGGTCATAGTTGTCCGCGAGCCGATGCCCCGCGTGCTGATAATAGAAATCGACTTGCGAAGGCAACTTTTTCAGAATTTCCTCAGCCTTTAAAAGATCACCCCGAATCATGCGGATTTTTCTCGGTTTTACCGCGCCGCCATGGTAGGCCCAGGGGAATTCAAATAAAATCACGTCCTTTTCAGGACTTGTGATTTTGAGCGCATTAAGATTCACGCCTAAAGCTTCAAATTCATAAAATATTTTATACGCCAGATTATCAATTCCACTATACTCGCTTCCGGCAAATCCAATTTCTGATTTCCGCCTAAAATAACCTTCTTTAAATTGCCGGGACCAGTCTGACCCCAGCTTTTCCTTCGCTTCTAAAATTTCTTTCAGCGTTAACGTTGTCTGCTCAATAAAATTTCCTTCAGCCGCATTCGTAGAAAGCAGGAAATTAGAAAAATCCGCGCCTGAACCTCCGTAAACACCCACTAGATCACGGTCATCAGGATTCACAATTTGTTTAACCGCCATATCATGTCCGATAAATTCCGGCGCGAGAAGCCCCACCCTCAAGGGTCTTATATCCAGTGTTTTATAATGCGGGAAATCAACTTTCGTCTTGTCAAATAATTCGAGCCCCAGCGGCGTAAAATCGTCTTCGCTTCGGATTTCAGAACGCTGTATATCCCCTTCAGTTTTTTTAAAATTCGCTTCGCCCGCGGCACGATTTCTAACTTCAAGAAATTTCAGAAAAAGAATTGGAGGATCAAAGACGTATCCCTGAATTTTATAAAATAAGGATACAAGAGTTATGCCAAGACCTAAACCGCCCCATCCAATGATAAGCAGCCGATTTTGCCGCATAAATTCAGCGGGATTTTCAGCTGTAATCGCCAGCCCTGTGAGAAGAAAAGCGGCAATAATCGTTTGCGTGATTAAGTCAATCTGGGGAAGCGCTCTCGTAAACGCAAGCACACGCAGTAAGGCGAGCACGCGGTCAAGTTCCGTATCTCCATGAACCGCGAAACGTGTCGGCACCAGCCACGGCGCCCCCTCTTCGATAACACCGATGCTTTCATCCTGTGTTTCGGGATCAACCCCGTAAGAAACAATTTTAATCCGGCCGCTTAAACCCAAATTCGCGGCCGCAAGTGAAAGTTTTTCGGAAGGCAATTTCCGGTTAATCCGTGCTTCAGAGCGGTAAGCTTGCTCAACATTACGAATCACATGATCCCATGCCTCCTGCCAGCCGTCGTCACTCACCAGATCACGAAGTTCCCGTTCGAGACGGCTGATCACTTTTGCCTGATCCGCCTCAGGAGAAAGCAGCGCGATTTCAAAATACTTCTGCAATTCGACCCGGATTCTATCCGGCTCTAAATTCAAAATTTTCTGAGCGGCCGGCTTTGAAAATGCCGCGGCCCATCCTGTTGAATCATTAATTTTTTTATCAATTCGTTCTCTTATCGAAAGCTGCGTTTTCTTATAAACCTGCCGGACTTCCTGTTTTCCGGCTTTGATCACATTTCCGCCATACCGTCTTTTTAACCATTCCCAAGCTTTTAACGGATTCGCTTCATCCTGATCATCTTTGAGATTCACCCAATATTCTGATTCCAATTCTCCTGCCAAATCTCCAACCCTGGAATTTCTTTGAGAGATAAAGTACCAATGCAGCGCGCGGGCCAGAAGTTCACGATCCCCTTCATCAGCCACTTCGCTCAATAGATTCATCCATTTTATTTTTTCTTCTTCGCGCCGGGTTCGGTCAAGAGTGTTTTCAATTTTTGCCCGTTTTCTGCGTTCCATTTCGCGCTGCGCGGCCCGGGAACTCTGAGCTTCTCTGGCCTGCAGTTTTTCAAGGGCGCGTTCTGCCGTGTCAGTATCTCCTGAACGCAAAAGCGGCCAAACTTCAAACTCCGGATTCAGCACCGTTTTAAAGAGATTGATAATACGGTTATCTTCATTCGCCCAATTTTTCAGCTGTTCATCGGAAGGCGCCGGCACTGTCTCCCCGTCTGGGAAACCATTCTGAACATCCAACGATGGAACAATAATCGAATATACGGCGATTTCTTTTTCAGCGCCTTTCGTGGCGGCCCCCGAACTTTTAGTAATCTGAGCCGCAGGGACGCGTTTTAAAACTCCGGTTTGTTTGGAACTGTCACGGGAACTGGTCACTCCGCCCGCCGCGACAATAATTCCCCTCACCGGCACGCCAGCGCGATGAAGGATTTGGGCATTTTCAAGCTGGTAAGGAACTTGCTGGGTGAGCGTTGTCTCGATAATCGGCTGAAGAGAATTGGCAGGATCTTCTTTGGCTTCTATTAAATAGAGCCCTTCTTCTAAAACAGGCTCTGCCTGAGGGATATCCGACCGTGGACGTATCTTCATTAAAATGTCAAATTCACGGTAACCGATCTGCAGGCCCAGGCCAATTACTTTTACTTCATATTGCCCGCGCAATATTTCCTCCAAACGCTTTGCGATCAAAAGCTCGGCAGCCGCTTCATTAAAGGTTGCCTGATTAGACGTCTTGAGATAAGCGCCTAAGCGCAGCGAGAGATTTCTTACGCCAAATACATGAGCGTATTCTCCCATCATTAAATGTTTCACTTCTCCAAACTTAGCTTTATTCTCATCATCCCAAAGATCTTTTACTTTTTGAAGACGCTCAAAACGGCGGTCCGCGGGAAGCATGCGGAATTCACCCTGCTCCTCAGCCTTATCATCAATTTTTTCAGCCCCTCGAACTTCCGAACGGCTTTTTTGGCGGGCGGCAATATACTCTTCAGCAATTTTTTTTATATAAGGTTCCAAATCAGGAAGAACTTCGCCCATCCGGGCATAGGCAGCCCTTTTTGCTCTTTCTTCAACCTCCGCCGGCACATCCGCAAGTTTTTCAGCCTCAGGAATATAACCTTGCTGTATATAAGAACTACGTGCGGCCCTATTGGACTCATTCAAGAGCATCCGGACAGTATCGGGCAATTGCTGCTGCTCATCATTTTTAGGGAACCATCGCTGAATCATAATGGGGCTTGAAGTCCTGATTCTTTCCTGCCCGCCGGAACTTCCTCTTTCAAGTTTTACGATAGCATGTAAAAACTGCTCGCCTTTACGGCGAAAAACCTGGTCTTCAGGACTTTCATTAGTCAAAAAGTCATACATTTGATCCACAGTCTCAATCGATTCCGGAACAATAAATAAATGGCTGTAATCAATCAGAACAACTTTTAATTTTCCGTTTTCATCAACCATGACGCCTAAATCCGCATCCGCAGGATCGGTATTAAATAATCCTTCGCGCCAAAGCTGACTTGTATTGGCGGCAAATACAGGCTGATAAATTTCCTGATTTACTTTTTGCTTAAAAGCTTCTAGCCCGGGCTTTGCCGCTTGAATCAGCCAATTCTTAACTTCAGGAGTTAAATTTTGGGCCTTCTCAAGAATCTCCAAATTTTTATTCTCAAAAATTTCGCGCAAATACGCCCATATGACATAGGTCAAAACCACTTCCTTCTGACTGGTTAAATCTGAAAACTCCACTTCAAAATTTCCGGCGCGGATTCGGACAGGCACTTCAAGCGCTTCGGCAGAAAAAATCTTTGCCAATCTCCGCCGAATTTCATCACGGTCTTCCTGAAATGCGGGCTTTCCGATAATCGTGGCAGGGCTGCGTCCGGCCGCTGTTTTACGGCGTTTAAAAACATACCCGGGAGTCAAACTTGACCGGTAAACGCGGTTAATGGCTCCGGTGTCCAGAGGGCTCCACTTAAAATAGGCAAGCTGACGGTCAACACGGCTCCAGATTTCAAAAACGCTGATGGCTTTTCTTCCGCCCGCGAGCTTTTTGAGCTTCACTTCCTGTTTCGGTTCCAGCTCAATGACCCAGCCGCCCTTTTCATTTTTAAAGACGCCGGATCTTAATTCTGAACGCGCGGTCTCCCCGCTGATTTTTTCTTTCAGCTCATCCGCGTTTCGAAAATCCTGCTCGGTTACCCGGTAGGCCGCCCAAGGGAAAGTTTTTCCGATGTTCATGTTTCCTGATATTCTCAGCTGCTCTCCGATCAAGTCACTCCATTGAAATGGGTTATTCCTATTAGCGGCAGTCCCGCGGACCAAAACCAAATCGCCTGGCTTAAGCAATCCGCGTTCTAACGTTAAGACTTGAAAAAGCGGATTCCCACCCAGAGCATCATTAAAACCGGCCCAGTTATGCACAAACACAGAACGCCCTGCTGACTGTTTATCAGGCCATTTCAATGAGCCTGACAAATAGTCGCTGTCATCCGTAAAAACGTCTATGTCCTTATGGTTTTTCGATAAAAGTTTTTTTGTTAAATTTTCTTTTACGTTTTCGCCCGCGGTAATCTCTCCGCGCGCAGGCATAATATTTTTCATGCTTTCTTTATAGCTGATATCATTTAAAAAATATTCGCGGATATTCGGGAAAAACTCTTTCAATACAGCCGGCAGATCAGAATCGCTGCCGGCAGCAGCATAATAAAGCGCTGTGAAGTCATTTCGATTGATTCCATTTGCGTCCAAGATTTTATCGAGCGGCTCCCCAAGCTCCTTGGCCCCCGCAAGCAGCGCCTGCCGTTCCTCCCATTGCTCTTGGGGAGATTTCCAGTCACCCCATGTTCTCAATTCGGATTTCGCGGCGGGCTGGGTTTCGCCTGAAGCAAGCACTGCCTTTTGATAATCATCCGGCAGGCTCTTTAAAACTTTTTCGGCGGCCTCATTAAGCCCCCGGTCAAATTCTTCATCAATCTCTGTCTGACCGCGTGTTTCCGATCGGGCCAAAAACCGTTCGAGTACGGAGTAAGCATCCCGGTAAACCTGATAACGCTCTTCTTTGCGCTCATAAAGTGACTTTATCCCCTTATATTGGTCGCGGTCTTTGCGGAGCTCCTCGAGATAGATTTCCCGGTTGGACATAACCTCAATATTCAACTCCTTCTCCAGATCAATATCGATAGCCCGGTCTTCCTGAAGTGTCTGCGCGAGACTTGAAAGCGCGGTATGCGCCGCGGAACCATTTTGCATTAATTGCGTGAGATTGGTGACCGCGTCTTTTGTTTCTTCGGAAGGCCTGCGCGGAATTGCTGATTCTTCTTCAACATCTAAAACGATAATGAGCAAATTGCGGAAAGTTTGAACGCCTTCATGTTCCATGGGCCGCCGGAAAAGCTTTAAAGACCAGGGCCATTGCTCTTCCAAATCATGACGCGCGATTTCACGCCGGTTGAGATAATCTTCCAGGCCCTGAATCCAGACTTCCGGTTCACCCGCAATATGCTTTGGCGCGACTTCAAAAGTGCGGCCGGAACGTAAAAGAAAAACAATCTGATTAATGCCGTCATAGCGCTCTCTAAATTTGCGCACATTATTTTCCAAGTCTTCCAAATCCCAAACCGGCTGATTTTCAAGAAGTTCTGACTGCCTAAGTTCGGAACGGCTGATTTTAGAAAGATCCGGATCAAAAACTTCCACACCTTTGCCGTCATAATCATCAAATTCCTTGATCCACTCAAGAAAAGCAAAAAAATCTTTTACGGCACCGGCCTCCCCAGAATCTTCGACGCTCACCGGCGCCCGGGAACCGCCCTTCCCCATAATCTCCATTTCATTCATGGCATATCGGCCTCCGTCAGGAGTCAACAGGTACGCCGCTACTCCGGAGTGCGCCTTAAACCATTTCATAATGATCATTGTGGGCAAAGTGTGCATGCCTTGAAATCCGATTCCATAATCACGCGTCTCTTTTATTTTTCCTTCTCCGAGATCTTCCACGCGCGGAACAGATTTCTGCGCCGCTTCATCCGCCGCGGAAGCCAGCTCAGGCTCAGATTCCCCTTGCGCGGCTTTCTCCAAGGCTTTCTTTTCCTGAGCTTCTTCCGAGGCCACAATAAAATCTTCGAATTCCTGGGAGCGGGTCACCCCAACCTCAAAAAGATTCTGCAAATGACTGGCAGAATCGTTTAAATCGTTAAAAGGAAGCAGATGGCTAGGATTAATTTCTTCGAGCAGCCGGTCTGCCCAGGAATGCAAAGAGTCAGGAAGCTGGACTGAAACGAAAAGTTTCTTTAACCATCCGAATAATATTTCATACGCGTAAAAACGCACCGGCGGATGCAAAATGTCTCTCATAAGATTCGCGAAAGCTTCGTAATCAGCGCCGCCCTGGGACTCTTTATAATTTTTCGTCAAATCATCCCAAGTCATCCTGCGTACCATCTCAAGAAGTTCCGGAATTTTAGCTGTCGCGGAAACCGGAGTTACATCCACCCCTTCCATTTTTCGAAGATAAAGAAGCGCCATCAGCATCCGCGATGAACCTCCCCACTCTCCTTCAAGCGTCACATGCATGCCATGCTCTTTGGCAGTTTTCGCGATCATCCAAATGTCCCGGATTAAATAAGGATTCATCGTGTCCAAATAGGTCTCAGCACTCATGCGTTTTTGATGAATCGATTTTGTCAAATCATTGGAACCGATTCCAATGAACCGCTCCGCGGGGCGCTTCGTTCGAAGCCGTGCAATCGCATCGAAAATGGCTTCTCTCTCATTTCTCACAGCCAGCGTATCTTCAAACATATAGCCCAGAGGAATCGCGTCAATGCTTTTGCTCATTTCGATTGGGTTCTGGGTGGAAAGTGACGCTTTGGAATGGGCGCTGCGCATCGTTTCTTCTATAAATTCACGTTTAGCCTCTTCATAGAGTTCTTCGAAAGCCTCCACTTCTGAAGCATGACGGACATCCGAAACAAGAATTTTGAGGCCTGATTTTTCAACGTCTTTCTGCAGGTGCGCGCCAAAAAGGGCTTTGAGCTGAAGTTTGCCGAATTCCCGGAAGGCTTGGTACTTTTTTTCTTTGCTGAGGTAAAAACGGATGCCCGAGAAATTTTCCATAACCTCAGTGATATTCCATTTAGGTTTTTCGCCTTTCGTCCCCTCCACAAGAAATTTGGGACGTTTATCGGGCGCTACATCGAGAAGCCGTACCACAAAAGGAGCTCCATCCTTAAAAAAGGGGTAGGTCAAAATTTCTGAAAGCGCGAGTTGAAGGCGGTCTTTATCCAGTTCAATGCCGGGCCGGCTCGGATCAAGAAGAATCTCTTCGAGACGGAACAATCCGATCCCTTTCATTCCTGAGCGCGACGCGATGGAGCCGTTTCCATTTTCCTCGCGGAGAGCGGAAAGTTGAGTTTCATCAGCCCATATCGGAACTTCTTGCCCTTCAAATTGCGCGGGCAGCCGCGCCAGCGAAAGATAATATTGATCCATTTGCTCATAGGTCTTTCCAAGCTGTTCCCACCGCGCTTTCATTTCCTGACTCGGCTTAAAGACAAAAAGCCCTTTTTTACCGTCCACCATACCTTCAACGCCTGAGGGCACATCGGAAAACGTCAGGCCATGTTCGTTCAAATCCACCGAAAGCAGAACAACAATGCCGCTTTTTTTGGCGAAAATGTACCAGTGAGGGATACGGATTTCTCCGGGAATTTTTGGGGAAATGATCGCCACTACTCTGCCGCGGCTGCGAGTGCTCCCCAAAAGACGGTTATAATCCGATTCATTACGGATTTCTTTCGCGAAAACAGTGAGAAGTTTTTCAGATTTAATTTCAGGGTCGCCGTTAAGAACAATGTCGTAATAGCGCATCATAAAAGCCTGCTGTTTATCTCCGATTTCTTCCCGATGGCGGTAGAAAAATTTCGCGGCGCCGTACTCGATCTTGCGTCCCTTTTTAATTTCCGCCGTTACAAAATCACGGAACTTGTTCGTAAATTCATCAAGCTGCGCTTCTTTAAAGTAGGGCCGTGTTAGATTCAAATATTCCTCATGCCGCTTAATTTCTTCCTGCATTTGAATTTCTTTAGCTTCATCGGAATCATTAATGTCGTAGAGGTAGTGATACTCATCGTATTCCGAAGAAATACTCTCAAGATATCCCACCTGTTCAATAGCCGTATCAAGCAAGTGCTGGTTTCTGTCAACTTCAGACTCCGCTGTTTCATTGCCCGGGTTTTCCCGGGCATATTCCTTGGCCCGCTCAAGAATGACACGGTAAGTGTCCACTTCATCCACCGCGCGCCGAATGGAGGGACGGAAAGCGAATTTAGGGGCGATCCCCTTTTCAATTTCCGCCAGAATCGCGGGAATCTCCTTTTCCAATTTCTCGCGGCGGTAACCAGCCAGCTGCCTTTCATTTTCAGCCACATTTTCTGCTTTGGTATTAAACCCATAGGGCAGATTCAAAATCACGTCGTAAAGCTTGATCATGACGCGTTCTTTATAGCGGTCAATGATGGTGCGGTTAATATTTTCCTGCGAGAGCCCGGCGATTCCGCTTTCTAAAAAGAAAAGCTCTTCGCGGTTTTGCAGGGCCGGAATCAGCTTATCCCGAAGCAGCCTCTGAACATCCGCGCTAAGATTCGGATTTTCATCTAAAATTCTATCGAGAACAAATTCGCTTTTTTCTTTGCGCCGGATAATTTGGCTGTAAGCACCCTTCAAAACATCTTCCATCGCTGTAATGACCGGGCTCCCCGGGGGCAGATCGTTTTGAATTCCCGACCAAATCTTTTTCAAAGCGACAATTTCATTCGCGGTCTTCGCCTGCATCACGGCTTCAGAATCATTCAAACGGACCACGGAAAGATTCGGCTTACTGCGTTTTGGTTCCCAAACAACCATTTCTCCAATCGCGACCGCCGGCATGCGCGCGGATGTCCCATGAAAAATTTTTCCCGCGCCTTTCAGCGGAACAGCCTGTGAAAGTGAAAACTCGCCGGAGCTCCGCACTTCGGAGCGGGCGGCGGTTTGATTTCCGAGCCGTAAGTTTTCCGTCGTTGGATTTTGCAATATCTGCATGATTTCTAAAAGGTGCCCGAGACCTCCGACAAAGTGCACTTCAGAAAGTCCGGGATTCGTTTTCAATTTCTCGCGGACCGCTTGCGCAAAAAGGAAGGAGCGGTAAAAAGCTAAAAGATCCGGGCGGTCTTTCTTTAAAACCTTATCCGGAGTAAGCGGGATGCCCCCATAAACATACGGGAGATAATCATAGGTTATCGCCGGCAGAGAGTTTTTTACAATTTGCGGCTTATTATCTATGGAAGAATGTCTTAACTCCGCTGAAAGAACCTGATAGTCATAACGGAGAGGGCTAATCGCATCGTAAAGGCTAATTACGTCCCATTCATCCAGGGTGAATAGATTAAGTAACCGGTCTATCTTAAGCCGGGCCGCCCAAATCGAAAGGCTCCCTCCTGACAGCCAAATAGCTTTCCGCAAATAGCTAAGCGGCATTCGATGGATAACCAAGTTCACAAAATCATCCAGCCGCTCAAAAAGAGCGTCAAACCCGGCAAAGGGGGCTGCGGCAAAAGGTTCCTTTCCGAATAAATCCTCAACCATCGCTTTCGCCGGAACTTCAACCGCGTTTGGGAGATCATAAGCCGAATCAAAACTTTCTTCTACCAGCAGCGGAATCTGCTCTTCTGCTAAACGGTCCCCAAGCTCCCGGACCTCCCGAGTAAACAGCAAAGCCACACGGCCATGAGTCACACCGTGGATAACCGCCGTCTGTCCGGAGGGCAGCTTCATACGGACGGTAGGAAGCGTCTCATTCCTATCAATAACGTCTGGGTATTCTTTCATATCCCTGGAAAAATATCTTTGCAAATCTTGCAAGATCGACGCGAACTTCCATCTTGTTTCAAAAGTTTGCGATCCGTACTTTTGACCATCGATAAGATTATTCTCACGCATATATCTTTCAAGATTAGTAAGGCTGAGCTCTTTGGAGAAATAAAGCATAAGTTCATTTTTTAGTTTCGGATTCTTCTTAAGTACCCCCGCAATACGCTTTGCCTCAAAAAAAGCTTCATCGCCCCACTGAGAAATAATTTCCCGCTGATTTTCGGAAGCAAGGATTTCATTTAGCCCATTTTCTTCCAGGGCTCTGACTTCAGCCCGCGCGGATGGCTTTGCATATTCTTCCATAAGCTCGAAAAATCGGACAACGCGGGACATTTTGCTTTCATATCCGGGAATCAAAATCGCCCACTCATCCTTGGTAATCGCGGGCTTGCCGCCATCAAATAAAACCAAGGCAACATCGTTCAAAAATCCCGCAACAGTCATAGGAAGAGTCCCGTTCTCATCACTGAGCTCTGAAAAATCAATATTGGGTTCATAAACCCGGCTCGCGAAGGCCATAAGAATTTGCGCTTTTTCTTTCATGAAACTTTTAAGTTCAGCGTCGCGCTCACCTTCGACATAATTCAGAAGCAGCATATCCGCGATATCCCCGAGCTCATGGGCAAAGGCCTTTTTCTCGGCCTCCGCGCCTAAAAGTTTTTTAAACTCACCGTAAACGCGTACTTCAGATCGGGGTTTCTGCGCGGATGATTCCTTTTTAGCCACGCGCTTTTGAATCCGTTCGATAATTCTTCGGGCTTTCATCTCATGATAACGGTGCGTCAGCCCTCCTAAAAACATAATGACTGATAAAGGGCCAAGCGCAACCCAGGACGTGATCATATGCGAGAGAGAGAATGATGACTCGAAGAGAATTCCTTTCAAAAACGGCGAAAATGTTTCTAGTCCAAGCAGCCCTATTGAGATAACCGCCGCCCCTAAATCCACTAATTGGTGTTTACGGGCATTACTAATGACCTTCTGCAGCTCCTCAAGCCGTTCCCCGTCTGTCGTGACAACACTTAAATCACTTAGAGAAATGTCGAGGATAGGAAACGCGCTCCGAAAATTCCGTATAAATTGTTCATAAACATTTCCGAGATTTTGCTGCTGGCGCGCTTCAGAACGGGCAGAGACAAGTTCGAGTGATAATTGATCGCGTAAAAACGCTTTAACCGCGGGGTTAGGCTGTCTCGGCAATTCAGCAGCCGATAATGAAGCAAGCGTTTCTAGGGCTTTATCACCGGCACTGCCTTTTGTGATCGTATCGTCCTTATGATAAACACCCACAATCGTGATATTAGTTCCGTCCATGCGCCAGTAAACACGGTAAGAATCATGTTCAATGCGCGCTCCAAAAAGACCAGTCCAATTTGAATACTTCGCGTCCCCTTTGCCGCCGTTTGTTAATATCTTCTTTAGTAATCCAGGAAATTTCGCGCGGAAGCTGTCTGACTTTTCCCAGCGGGCCAGCGTCTGCCGGAAGGCCTTTGGCGTCCACTGAAGGCCATAACGGGTTGAAACCGCTTGAATGGGCTGAACTGTTTCACCAGCATCCGGCAGTTCTGCGGTTTCTTCTTTAGGCTCGAGCAGCAATTTTAATTCAGCCATTTCAGTGGAAAGTTGGTCCAGCAGTGCGATCGCCCTGCGGAGCACCACCTGATTCGGCGGATTCTGACGATCAATAAATTCGGAAGCTTGCTGATAAAGACTCAGCAGATTTGCAATAAATTCCGGCTGAGGATTACGCTCCACTTCGGCTTTTGAAAACGACAAGCTCTTTGAAATATCTTTAAAAATCCGATTAAGCTTATTGTAGACGTTCTCAAAAGCTTCATCATCGATCCCCTTCACCAGATCAAATACCTGCTGATAACTTTGCCATCTATCGGCCAGAGGCAAATCTTCCGCGCGGGAAACAAGCTCAGAAACGCGCGCAAACATTTCCGCGGCCTGTTTTTTTAATTTAGAGTTTTGCCCATCTTGATAAGACTGATTGAGACGGTCTTCGATTCGCTTGATCGCCGCATCCACGCGCCGCTGTTCGTTCTCATCAATTTTTGTGTACCGCGCGAGCCCATCTCTAATTTTAAGCGCCGCTTCGAACCCGGCTTCCAAATCCTGGCTTTTCGATATTTTTTCAAGCTCCCTGATTTTATCTCCGGTAAAATACTGGTAATCATTAGCTTCCGCGGCAGCCTCCCGGTCCCGGTCCTCTTTTTCCTCGCGCGCGATCGCGCGGTCAAAGTCGTCCGAAAAATGATCCAAACGCGCGCTTTCCAATTTTTCTTCAATTTTTTTCTGAAGCTTTGAAGCTTGCTGCCGGAACACATACCCCTTCGCCAGAAGATACCGGGCGACAAAATGGCTTTCGCTAAAAGCGTGCAGATAAGCCTTCACCCCTAATTCAGGATATTGAGCAAAATAATCTTCAAAAACTTGCGCGAGTTCCTCCGGGCTTATCTCACTATCCCCCAACATACGGAAAATCTCGATTTGATATTCTGTTTCCGCGAGGGCCTCATCTTCGGGATTTATTAGACGCGCCTTAAATTCCTCCGCGAGATTTCTGTCGGTTTCAACAACACCTATTTGCGCATTCGCCTTAACGCGCTCGCCATAATGAGCAAACGCTGAACTGACATTCCCAAAAAGCCGCACCGCTTCTTCCCAATCCTTGCGGACTTGTTTACGGGCTTTCCGGGCGGACAGCGTTTCTGAATATGCGGGAGCAGCCCGGAATATCGAATTGACAAACTCTTCAAGAATCATCGGCGGGGCATTCATATCGATCATCTTCGCGAGACGTTCAAGTCTTCCCGCGAGATACTCAAACGGAGACGAATCAAATTCAAATACTTTTGATGCCTGTTCCTTTGTTGAAATATTTTCACCGGCACGCGCCGCGGCAACACGGACAAGCCATTGATCAAAAACCTCTGCCGTTAGCCCCGGGTAAATGAGCGTGGGAGCCATATCGATTTTCGCGCTATCAATGGCCGCTTCAATAAGGGGTTTGAGCTCGGCTTTTCTTTCTTCCAGCGCGGAGTTTATCTTTTGTCTTAGTGAGTCAATGGATTCATCCGTTTGCAAAGCGCCAAGTGCGATTTCAGCGGGAATATCCAGCAAAGGTTTTACCCGGCCTCTTAAATTACTCTGCTGACTTTCGGACAACCGGATATCTTCACGGGCGGCAGCTTCACGAATCATCTGACGGAATTCTTCGACTGACTTCGCGGTGCTCTCCTTAAACTCATCGGCTAAGGTCCATAGCTGCTTTCTTCTCGCTTCAATCTTTTCACGCGCTTCGGTTTCTTTCTTCGCGTCCTCAAACTTTTTTCTTTCCCGGTCAGCCGCGCCGCGTTTCACCGCTTCCTCGGCCAGCAACTGATTCAGCATATCCTCAGATAAAAGACGCTTTTCAACCGCGTTCGAGCCTATCTGCGCGTTAAACACAAATGCGCCTTCTTCATCCGCGAGAACCATCGTGACCGGCAAGGATTTATCTTCAAGTTCACCGCTGCTGATAAATTTCAAAAGAGTTTCAAATAATGCCTGCCGGCTCTTATCATCCTTGCGGCGGTCAATAAGATCCATTGCGCGCCCAAGCTCTTTTTGAATATCCTGACTGCGCGTTCCGGACAATTCGAATATAAGCTTATCGTGGTTTTGAAAATTTTCAGAAAGCGGGATCGTAAAAGATGATTTGAGATTATTCGGCGTTATTTCATTTATTTTAGCGTGAGCCGCGAGAAATTGAACCAGCGCCAGAATATCCGTTTCCCGCTTTTCGCGCGCAGCAAAACCGACTTTCTGCCAATTCGCGGTTTCTTCACGCGGAACATTCAATCGCAAAATCATCGGCGCTATAATCCCGGCCGACTCCTGCTCTGACGTAAAAGCATCCAAACGGATTAAAGCCTCAAGCACATCGTCATCCGATTTAACCGGCGCGCCAAAAATTTCAGCATATTTCGGATGCCCTGGTCCCAACACCTGAACGCCGATGTCTTCAGGCCGAAGCTCACTTTTTACTTCAGTCCGCAATTCAGAGCGGGCTTCAAGGCCCGCAGCATCTTGAGAACTTTGCTGTTCAGATAACCCCTTCATCTGCTCAAGCAGACTGCCTCGAAGCATTTCCAGCCTATCTTCAGATTCACTGTCCGTAATCGTTTTACCGTCAACCACATGCGAAAAAACTTCCGCTTCTTCGTTTAGAAGATTATCCAGCATTTGATCCACAGAAAACCGGGGATTGATTTTACTGTCCCGAGAATACGGGCGGAATTGACCGATCAGACTGTAAACTTTAACAGGATGCGTTTGGCCGATCCCCAGAAGACGTTCCCCGTCATCGACATTCCACCACGGACGGCTCAGCCGGACCACGGTTGAAATATGAAAATCTGAACCGGGGATTTGAAAAAGATTGAGCGAAGACCCCAGCAGCGCGGAAGTTCCAATCAAAACAAGAGGAAAAGGCTGGCCGCGGAACCGTTCGATACGGTCGTTGCGTTCAAGCACTTTTTCATTAGAGGTAATACTGACCGCGGCCCCTTCACCATAAATCGTGTTATAGCGCGCCTGTAATCTTTCCGCTTCTTCAATGGACTCGACAAGAACAACGGTCTTTCCGTTTTGAAGCTTCTCATTGTAAATAATCTGATCCAGACGTTTAATCTTGGCCGATTGGTTCGACAAATCTTCATCTTCCATCACAAGCGCGAGATCAGCGCTTGCCCATTGCTCAAACCGCAGCTGATTTAAAAAAGTGCTTTGTTGATCCTTAATTTCTTTTTTCGCCGAGGTTTCTTTCCATTCTGAAAATCGATTTCGGATTTGTTTGATGACAGCATCCTGCACGGGAGTAAAAAGAATCTCTTCTCTGATGACTTCAGGATTTCCGACCTCGGGAAGCACTACTTTACGCCGCCAGCGGCTCATGACGACATCAAGCGCGGAAAACAAGGCGTCTTTTGATAAATGGCTGACATGCTGAGCTGAAGGAAAAGCTTTCGGACGGAGCCACGCAAGAATCGCGGCAAGATCCACAGCCCCTTTGATGATCGGGCGGGCACTTATTCCAATCCGGTATTCCGAGGGAATTCCAAAAATAATGGGCGCGCGGATGGTCGCGTCCCCTTTTCTTAAATTATTAATCTCATCAATAACATGCGCGTTCGGCGCGAAAGCCGATACTTCATCCGGCAAATCTCTGACCGACTCATAATTCGCGATCAAAATAACCTTATCACGGCTTTTCGAGGCTTTTTTGATAAGCGCCCGCTTTTCTTCTTTTGTTCCTTCTAAAACAAAAATTTCCGCGCCCACATCCAGCCGGCGGCTAAGTTCTCTTTGAACCTCGTACTTTGCCTGATTCGTTGTTGTGTAAAGCAGCCGCTTGACCGCATACTCCCCCTTCTCATTTTTAATATTGAACGCTGCGAGCGCCGAGATAATGGTTTTTCCAATTCTGGCTTCTCCCGCGATAAGCGCGCCCTTTTCATCAGGATTTTCAAGTGACTGCAGAGCTTCATAAATACTATAGCGCTGCGCGGGAATCAGCGGTTCGGTCAAACCATCATGCACTCCTCGGAACCCGTGAGGCTGAAAAGCCATGGCCTTGCTATAAAAACTCCACGTTTCGCTAAGAAGCTCCTGCCAAAAAGGATCTTTTGAAGATTCCTCTGCTTCGCTTTTTAAATAATCAAGTCCGGCCTGGTTTTTATTTTCTTCATCCTGGCGGATAAGCGGGTAATAAAGATTACGCAGCATACGCAGAAGCGCGATTTTTTTTGCCCGCTGATTGTCCGCGCGCGTAGCGTCAAAAAAATGTTTCGCGATACGGAGAATTTCAGGAGCGCTTCTTGGGGTTAACCCTTTCGCGGGTTCAGCTTTTTCCGCGATCTGTTTAAAATGGCCCGTCAAAGCTTCACGCAGCTGTTTTTCGGTAAACTGATCCGGATAAAGAAGCAGGATAAGTTCCAAGACGCCATCAATATCGCCGTTTGAAATTTCAAGCAGAGCCCCGATATTCGCGCGGCGAAGCATTCTTTCCAGCTTGGTTTCAGAAAATAATTGAATGAGGGCAAGCCTGACTCGCTCATTATGTCCAAACCGTTCAAACGCGCGCGTTGTAAAAAGGAGTTTCAAGGTTGGGGCCGCGTTTCGATACGCTTTTTTCACAAAATCTCGCGGAAGCTTACTTTCTTTAAGAATTTCGTTCAAACTTTTAAATTGAAGCATCAAGGGGAGAATCTTTTGCTGCTCAATTGAAAATTCACGCGCAGTAAACGCGATCAAAGCGTCTTCGCCTTCCGGTGTCAGTTCGTTATCTTCCGGAAGTTCCTCCCCTTCGCGGAGACTGACGGGACCGCCGGGTAAACCGTCTTCTTCAATAACCTGCTCGGCCGCCTTAGCCGATCGGGTCAAAGGACGTTTGAGCCAAGAAACCAGTTCTTCCGGATCGGACAATCGGGAACCGAAGATAAACATGTCCCGATAAATCTCCGACATCAGCAGACGGTTTTTTACTTCTCCTAGAATATCCGCCCACAAAATCTCCACCTGCCGGAAAGTAAGTTTGCTTTTTTTCGCGACTTTCAAAAAATCCGGGGGTGTTTGTTTTGTTTCATCAAAAAGAAGCCCAACGGCTTTTTGCTCATTTCCTGACAAATCCCGAAAATCAGACGCAAAGCGCCTGCTTTTCACATAAACCTTGGCTGCTTCATAATCAATTTCATCCTGAGATTCCGGCGCAGAGGTAATATAAGGTTCAAGCTCTTTATGAAGGATGGCGTCTTTTATTCGATAAAGCAGTGTGAGCTCAATCGCTTTTAAAACAAAATCGGGCAGTCCGTACAGCTGCGCCATTTCATCAAGCGGCACGGCTTCTCCGGCTTGATTTATTCCGTAGAGATCGCTGAGAATTTTTTTATCATTCAGCGATGATAACCAGTACTGATAACCGCTTGAACCATCAGGTAAAAATCCTATCAATTCCTGCGCGCGGGACGGCTGCTGCAGCTTGCGGATAGCCTTGGCTTCTATCACGCCGATATTAGCCCCTGTTACTTGGAATATCTGGCCAATCTCCTTAAGCGTAAATTCATAGCCATCACCCAAACCATACCGAAGTTTTATAATTTCCCGTTCACGGTAAGATAACGTTTTAAGAACCCGGTTAATTCTGTTGGCAAGCTGATGACTCGAAACCTCCTCTGCCACATTGTCTTCGTAACTCAAAGACGCCAACTCTGCGTAGGAGACATCCGTTCCGACAAGCGCCATGGGCTCATACGCGCGCCGTATCGCATCAAGGGTCTGCTGATTCAATGGATCCATTTTTAAAAGCGCGTGATAAACATCATTTGCCGGAAGACTTAATCCCACAGCGGATTTATCTTTAAAAACCTGCCTCAAACCATTCAAAAGGCCGTCGGTTCTTGTAATTGTTATTTCTGCATTTCCCCAAACATCTCTAATAATCACCTCTAGCTTATCATCGAATTTACTGTGAACCCTTGAATTAAAATCTTTGTTCCAGGTTTCCACGTTATTTTTCGTATGGAACTCGTTTAAAATTTCGAGAAACTCGGCCATCCCCTGCGCCATAAACTCTTCGTGGGTCGTTTGAAACGGCACGCCCGCAAGTTCTTCCGTAATATACCGGGCCTGATAATAGAACAATTCCGCGACCCGCTCATATCTTGGCCAGATTAATTTAAAAAATTCGCGGATAGCCGCTTTGCGGATCGTTTCATCAGGATTGGAAATCCGGCTCAAATAGCTCTCAAAAACCGCGGCAGGCATAAAGTATCCGAATTCCTCGTTAGTCTCTTGATCTTCGGTTTCACTTGCCGACCGGGCTTCAGAGCGGGCACTTATAGCGGCTGGCCTACTTTGCAGATTGGCAAGAATCGCGTTCGCAATGGCGCCGGTGGTCACGCGGTCTTTTTCTTCGGGTGAAAGATTGTTTTGAATTCCCGCGATCACTTGCGTCACGGCGGCTTTCGCCTGATCATAACCGGCGGATGTTTCTGTCATATTCGTTACCAAATTCAAATCCTGGCTTACTTTTGTAATTGCCGCGACAAGTTCAGGTGAGGCGGATTCTCCCCGCGATAAATCCTTGAGAACGTCCACATAGGTTGTTTTGGATGCCGGCGGCAACGAGATCGTATCGGTTTGCGTATAAAGCTCGGCCGGAATTTTTCCCGTGGTCACATAATCGACTAGCAGCGGCGACGATACCGTAGGATCCAGCGCCACCATCGCAAGCGTTTGTAAAGCAGCGGGAGCTTGGGACGCCCTTTGAATTAAAGCCGAAACGTTTTGCCTGTTGAGTTCTTTGCGTTCAATGAGCTGTTTCAGCCCTTGATTAAACACCGCAAGCTGTGATTCGAAATCACGCCACACCTGATCCATGGTTTGCTTTTTGGTTTTCGCGAATTCTGTTTCAATGGCTTTAATGAGCTCCTCTTTAGACATCACGCGGTCAGAAGCTCCGAGCTTTTCAAGATTAACTTTAGCAAGACCGTCTAAATACGCCGTGTATTTACCGGCATCGCCCGTTCTGTGCTCATTCGCGAGCTTCCGAATCAGTTCATCCCGCCAGACCTTTAAAGTTCTCTTCAGATCAAAGCCGCTGAGTTCCGCCGCGAAACGCGTCAGCGCGTGGCGCGTAAAGGCATCGTAAAAAGTTGTTTTGATTTGATCGCGAAAAGAAAGATTGCCGCGCATGATGGCTTCATAGTTTTCACTGCCGAGCAAAGAATTAATTCTTGGGGTGATGAGAACGTAGGAATAACCTTTACGGCGTAGCGCGTCTTTAAGTCCCTCAGCATGAAAACCGCCCGCGATCACCGACATTCTTTTTCGGGAGGTTTTGCCCATCAAATTTTCAACCCGCTTAGAAAACGCGTCATCTCTTTTGAGAGCGAGATCATAAAACTGAAGCGCGGAGTAGTACTCCGCGCGGTGATTTGAATCGAGAACCAAATGGGCTTCGGCATCGGCTTGATAAGAAACAAAATCTTTATGCGTCCATTCGAGCCTCGCGAGCCGCTCAAGGCGGTTAAGCTGTTCTATTTTCTTCAGAAGATCCCTAGATTCAGGAGTGCCGGCTAAATCCGTTTGCGCGCTAAAAACAGCTGCTTCAATTTCTTCAAAAAGTTTGGTGCCTTTAATCGAGCGGAGCGTCTTTTGGTTTTTGAGCAGATTTGTGATGATAGGTTCACCCCCCTCACCTTTATCCTCTCCCCCTTTAAGGGGGAGAGGGCGGGGTGAGGGGGCCAATTCGCTTTGAACCGCGGCAAGTTCAGCAGCAAACTGCCCCCTCTCCATCTGGTTCGAACGGAAGGATTGTTCGGCTGCATTAAACCTTTTTGTCAAATCCACGCTTCCGGCATTTTTGAGCGATTGTTTTATCTCAGCCGCCAGCCGGTTTAGGGCCGCGAGCGTTTCCGCAGCCGTCACATTTTTTTCACGCGCCGCGGATGCCCGCAGCTTTTGAATTTCGGGATAATCAGAAAAATCCGACTTCGCTTCAGGCAGAAAATCTTTTAATCTTTCGATAAATTCTAGAATATTTTCCTGATCACTCTCAAATTTTGAGACCTCGCCGAACAGCTGATTCAATTTCGCCGAAAAAACTTTTTCCCTCTGGGCATCAAAGCCCGATTTAATGAGTCTTATTCTTTCCAGATTTTTTTCACGGTTCCGGTCTGAACGCGCAAAGGCAAGATAGTTTTGTTCATAAAGCGGCCAATCTTCCAAACCGTAAAAGTCCACCGGCAGAGTTCCCGTCAGCACCGCGAGACCGGCACCTGTCAGCTCGGAGCGATCAAAATAAGAGGCAAGGATTTTTCTTTTAAGGATGGGGTCGGGAAAAGCGCTAATCAGCGTGCCGTCCAGCTTCCCTTTCGCACCTTCCACCGCTGCGAGATCAAAGCCATATTTCGCGGAAAGAAATTCGATAATTTTTTGAATGCTTGTCTGACCATCAATCACCGTGTGCGCGTCTTGCAGAATGACAACGAAAGGGGCATCGGCTTTCGCGAGATGTTTTTCAGCCACATCTCCAAGCGTTTCAGGAATGGCGAAATCAGCGGCATCAAACGGCGCGGGCACACCCTGGGAATCTCCCGGAACTGCGGGATTCGCGGCGGCCGCATTTGTGACAGAAAAAGACACGAGTGTCACAAGCGCAGCCGTCCTTAAATAGAGTTTGAAATTCCTCATATTAGTAAGGTTGTCCCTCGTAGGTTGCTCTAGCCTTGGGCTTGATAAATAGTCTTTTAATAAGTGTTTACTAAAGTTTCGCACACAAAAGCCCCTTTAGCAAACGCTAGCAGGAAAAAACATTGTGACTTAAGTATTTATGATTAAAAGACTTACGACGAATTAAGGCGTAAAGCTCGTCATGTTAACATGGACAGGTCCTTGGGGATCCACAGGGGCGCCCGGAAGACGAATCGGAAGAATGACCATCGGCAAACCCGCGAAACGGATTTGGCGCAAAATGGCGTAGGCAGTTTCATTGTGAAGCAGAGGGTGATACCACTGAGGTTTTTCAAAAACAAGTTCGCCGGCGAAGAAAACGCATTGGGAATATTTCTTGGAAGCGTCAATGCAAAGCTCTGAAACGGAATGAACCACTTCCGTTCCAAGACCAAATTCAAAACGAGATGGAATCCCCATTCGGTGAGAAAAATCGACATAATGCTGAAGCGTGCCTTTGGTTCTATCAGAAACCGCGTCAATTTGATCCGTACTTTTAAAAAACTGGGAATCGACAACTCCAACACTTAAGAAAACAACGTTTTTAAACGCGCCTTTAAAAAGCCGGAAAATATTTAAAAAGATATGAATACCTAGACCGCTGTATCCCCCGACAAGAATAATGGCTGTCGGGCTATCCGGATCAAAATCCGAATCTTTGACATTGGAGGGAACTCCCGGCAAATTATCCAAAGCCTTGTCAATTTCCCGGATTTTCTGCGCGACACGGAAATAATGGGTCCGAATCACAAAGCAAAGCGCCACAAATAAAGAAGTGATGACTACCGTCAGCCAAGCGCCCTCGCGCATTTTTTCAAAGACCATCACGCATAAAATTCCAAAACAAAGCACAAGTCCAATGCCATTAACAATTAAATCGCGGAACCATTTTTTTTCGGTTTTTCGGTGAGTTATCCAATACTTCACCATGCCCAGCTGTGAAAGCGTAAAAGTCAAAAAGACGTTGATACTGTACATCACCACAAGAATCCCGATATGACCGCCGGTATAAGCCAGAATCGCCATGGAAGCAGCCCCGATTAAAATAATTCCATTCTGCATCGTCAATCGGTCAGAGAGCGCCGCGAAACGGCGCGGGACCCACGCGTCTTGCGACATATTGGCGAGCACGCGCGGACCATCCAAGAAACCCGTCTGCGCCGCAACAAGAAGCAGGATCGCTTCAGAAAAAATGGTGATCAGAACAAACCAATGCCCAATCGGATAATTTCCAAGCATGAAATTGTCAAAAATATCCCGGGCCAAAACAGCGTTAAAAGTTTTACCAGGAACATGGTGAACATTTGCCAGCATATAGCAAAGCAGAAGACCGCCGGCTGTCAGCGCCAATGAGACCGACATGTACAGCATCGTTTTTTTGCCGGTTGCGACACGCGGCTCGCGCAAAATACTTACACCATTCGAAACCGCCTCAATACCGGTATAGGTTCCGCCTCCGAGCGAATAAGCGCGCAGAAAAATAAGGAATAAACCCCATCCGCCAACTTCGGCCGCGCCCTGCTGAAATCCGTCTTTGACGCTTCCCACAACTGCCGGCATATCCGGGATGTGATAGAAAATGCCGCTCAAAATGAGAATAATATGTGAGACAACGAAAGTAATAAAAATAGGGACAAGGGCGGTAACAGATTCCTTAACTCCGCGCAAGTTCATGACAATAAGGAAGAAAATAGCGCCGAATTCTAAAGGAAGCTTGTAGGCCTGAAAAGCGATGGGAAGCAAACTAAAAAGGGCGTCACCGCCGGCGGCGATGGAAACCGTAATCGTAAGAATATAATCCACAAAAAGCGCGGAGCCCGAAATGACGCCCGCGTTTTTCCCAAGCAATTTTGAGGCAACAAGATATCCGCCGCCGCCCTCGGGGAAATGTTCAATAATTTTTGTGTAAGCGTAAGAAATAATAAAAACGGTAAGAGCAGTAGCGAAAACAAGAAAAATGGCGAGATAGGTGTGCTGGCCGAGCGCGCGGAAAGCTTCTTCCGGACCATAGGCCGATGATGAAAGTCCGTCAGCTCCAAGACCCACCCAAGCAAAAAAGGCGATCAGCGAAATTTGATGGCCGATATGAGGATCGCGGAGATTTTTTGCGGGCCCAAGAAGGACTTTTCGGACCTTATCCCCTAATGACTCGGGCAATGCGGGATCATGATGCTCGTGATGATGTGAATCCAAGTATTTCTCCTCTGGTTTCGCCTGCGGGGTTAGCTGACGGGCTCAGGCTAGAGATGCCTTCCGCCGGTTTTCCGGCGATTCGCCCCAATGGTGTTATCGGTTCCCCCGCTCTAAAAGACGCAAGGACAGGTCGTTTAAAGACCTGTCCCCTATAGATTCGGCAATGAGTTCGAAACTATACGCCTCTCTTTTTTGAATGTCAATATCCATAAAAATTGCCAGGTTGACGGTCTAAATTTCCGGATTATAATGCCCTTTCTTATGCGCACTTTTGCTTTCTTATTATTGGCCATATTCACTCTACAAACTTTTGACCTGCCTCCGGTAAGGCAAGGGCATAACGCCAAAACCTGCTGCGGCCGCGCGATTTGTTTATGTAAACACGCGAAAGACGCTCAATGTCCATTTCATCATAAAATCAAATCCGCAAAACCTTCCTGCCATCTCCATAAAGAAAATACTGAAAAAGCTGTTCAGCCAATTAAAGAATCAAAATCAAAAGACAGATTTGTTTTCTCAAAAGCCCCTTGCGCGTCTGACGCGCCAAAATCAATCGTGCCGGGATATTCCAAAGATTTTATTTTTCCATCGTCAGCGCCCCGCTTTCGATTAAACGCGCAAAATTTCCACCGTGCGCAAACATCGAATGCCCTGCCCTTTATTCAAGGAAGAGGCATTTACCGCCCGCCAAAAGTTTTCTAGTCTCTCTCCATTTCTCCGATACGTTTATCTCTGACTGATTATCTCCTCAGAGAATTTCTACTATTTTTTATAAAAAGGATTCTTATTTATGCGAAAGCCTATTTTCTATTTATCTATTTTATTCACAGTGCTCGTTTTTTCACTTTTAGCTTCCGGCAATGTCTCGGCGTGCGACTCTTGCGGCAGCACACTGGCCCGAGTAAGTTCAGAAGGCAAACTGGATGAAGGCGCGGCCCCCTTCTTCTTTGACTTTACTTTTGAACAAGCTGTTTGGCAGAAACGCGACCCGAATCTTGCCCACACGCTTCATCATCAAGGGCATGATTCTCACGATAAAACGCGCGAGGAGTATTATCATTTCTCTCTCGGCGCGAATGCCGGAAAGCGGCTTTCCTTTTTAGGCGAACTGCCTTTCATTGTGCGCCACTCGTTAGATGTTGATAGCCATCGAACCTTGGGAAGCCGGCAGCGCTCAGAAGGGTTTGGCGATTTTAAATTGACGGGTATTTATAAACTGCTCATGGCTGACAACTCTTTTATCGGTCCCATCGCGGGCCTTAAATTTCCAACAGGCCAAACCAAGGAGCGGGATGATTACGGAGTCAAGTTTGAACCAGAACTTCAGCCGGGCTCCGGTTCCTTTGATCCCATTATGGGCGGCGCCTTTCAGCATCATATCGGGCGGTTTGGACTAAATGGAAACGTGCTTTACACGATCCGGACTCGCGGGCATCAGCATTATCAGTTCGGCAATTTACTTTCGTCTTATCTGTATCTTGATTATCTTTTGAATCCGGACAGCCGCTACTTCAAAACAAAAATCGGATTGGATACCACAATTCAAAACGAACAAAAACACTCTAGCCGCGGAGTTGGGAAATTATCAGACAGCGGCGGAACGACTTGGCTCATGGGACCGCAATTTTCAGTCCGGGGAAATAGCCGCGTTTCTGTTTTTGGAAATATTTTGTTCCCAGTTTATCAAAATTTAGGCGGTGTCCATCAATTGGTCCGTTTTGTTTGGAACGCGGGCATTAAAATTTCTTTCTAACGGATTAGAAAAATAAGCGTAGAATAAAGCTGCGTTATGGAGGTTTTTATGCAATCTAAGTCTTACGACTTAAAAGAGGAACAAAGTAAAACGATCGCCTCACCGAGGCGGTCTTACGGCTTGCTCGCCAAAAGTCTTTTTTTAATCATGGATCTTTTTTACGGAAAGCCTGCAACGCTCTCGAAATTTAAAGTCCTGGAAGTCATTGCCCGCGTTCCCTATCAATCTTGGGAACATGTCGCCTATATCGCGATGACGCACACTTATTCCACCCCCGGTTTCGCACGGCGCGTTTTTGATTTCGTGAAAGAATCACGGGCGCAGCAGGATAATGAACAGTGGCATTTGCTTATCTTGGAAGAACTTGTTCAAAAAAAAGGAGCGCCGGAAAACTTTTTTCTCTTCCGCATCGTTCCGCAGCTCATCGCGTTTTTCTATTACCATGTGAGCTGGCTGCTTTATGTCATCAAACCCGATTGGAGCTACGCGCTGAACGCTGATTTTGAAGATCACGCCGAACATGAATATATGACTTATGTGAGGGACAATCCTATTCTTGAAAAGCAGCCTTTTGAGAGCGACTTTTCAAATGACTACGGCAATTTTAAAAACCTAGCGGACTTATTCCGGAATATCGGGTTGGATGAACGAATCCATAAAGAAGAGAGTTTGAACCGCATGGCCGGGGCCCGATTCGGAAAATAATCTTTAAAATTTTATGTGATTTAATCAGCTTTGGCTGCGGACAGAATCCGGCATGGGTTTCCAGCGGCGGTGCATCCATAGCCACTGGCCTGGATATTCTTTGATTTTTTCCGCGAGCCGCTCATTAATTTCCCGGGTAATTTCTTCCTCACTGCCTGATTGAGTCGAGACGGGCGTTTGGAACTCAATCCGATATCGGCCGGGAGATTTTCGGATGCAGTAGGCTGGAACGAGCGCGCTTCCGGTTTTTAGCGCGATCCGCGCCGGAATCGATGTCGTCGATGTATACTCTCCAAAAAGTTTCTGCCAAATTCCTTCCGGCCC
>CAZEFF010000013.1:0-8528 GCA_964511315.1 uncultured bacterium
CTGGACTCGAACCAGGAATCTTGCCTCCAAAGGGCAGTGTGATACCATTTCACCATCGGGCAATAAACAGTCCAAAGACAAAAATCCCCTGCTCAGCCGCTATAACTCAGTATGTATGACAGACAATAATTTTTTTTGTCGGCTGAACTTTGCGCAACTTTTGAGCGAATTTCTGAGCTGTCTGCGAATGACGGAAAACCGCAAACACGGTAGGACCGCTGCCTGACATTCTGACCGCGGGGGCACCTAAACGATTCAAGCGCTCGATCAGAACCCGGAGAGAAGGTCTCAAACGAAAGGCTGACGCTTCTAAATCATTTTCCATGACTTGGGAAAGCCGCGGAAAATCCCCGACCTCTAAAAAATCGCAAAGCATTGTAACCGCACGACTTACTTTTGTCAAGAAAGGCGCCGGAATGGGCCTCGGAAGCCCCTTATAAACCGTTGGGGTAGATAATCCTTTGTCAGAAATAGCCAATACGAACCAAAGCCGCCTTTTTGAGGGCTTAGGATGGATCCTGTCTCCTATTCCTAACCCTATAGCTTGATTGATGTTATGAACAAAAAAGGGCACATCGGCCCCAAGTTTTGCCCCTATTCTGGCCAGTCTCGATATTGAAATGGGCAAACGGTATAGCCGTTTCACCCCCAAAAGGGTAACTGCCGCATTGCCTGATCCCCCTCCCAATCCTGCCCCTATAGGGATCCTTTTTTTAAGATGGACGGATACCCCTCCTAGCTTGGGATACTCCCTCTGAAGCGCCCGATAGGCCTTACAGATGAGATTGTCTTCCCCCGCCGACAGCTTTGGATTGGAACACTTAAGCGTGAATCCCGAAGCGGATTTTTTTAGCCGAATTGTGTCTTTTAGAGAAATCCGGTGAAAAAGAGTATAGAGCTCGTGATAGCCGTCGGGACGTTCACGCAAAACTTTTAAGAAAAGATTAATTTTAGAGGGACTTGAAACGGTGAGGGAGTTCATAAAGTGAGGAGTAAAAAGTGAAGAGTGAAGATTAAAACCCTAAAAGGATTTACCTCTTCACTCTCCACTTGTCACGATTAACTGGTTTTATGACCAGGATTTTTTCTTGTGACGATTCCGGCGCAGTTTTTTCTTCCGCTTGTGCTTATTCATTTTTTTTCTGCGCTGTTTGCGTGCCCAAGGCATATATCAAGCTCCTTTGTTACGGGATTACTTTATTTAAAGGATATTCTATGATTCCAGAAGCACCGGCCTTTTTCAAAGCTGGAATAATTTCACGAACAACCGATTCATCGATAATCGTGTCAACATCACACCAACCCTCTTCAGAAAGCGAGGAAACAGTAGGTTTTTTCAACGCAGGAAGAATATCGAGAACCTTCTTAAGATCCTTCTTTTCCACATTCATTTTAAGACCGACCTTCTCCTGAGCTCGGATCGCGCCCTGAAGAAGCATGACGATGTTTTCCATTTTACGTCGTTTCCACTCATCTTTAAAGCTGTCTTTATTGGCAATAAACTTCGGGACTGACGTTAAAAGCGTATCGATAATTTTCAAATTATTCGCGCGCAGACTGGACCCCGTTTCGGTCGCTTCCACAATCGCGTCCGCTAAGCGAGGCGGCTTCACTTCAGTGGCCCCCCAGGAAAATTCGACTTCTGCTTTCACATTATGTTTCTTCAAATAGTTTTTTGTGGCTTGCACAAGTTCGGTCACAATCTTTTTGCCTCCAAGGTCTTTGACGGATTTGAACGGCGAATCATTGTGCACACAAAGCACCCAGCGGATGGGATTGCGGGTACGCTTTGAGTATTTCAACTCACAGAGTTCTTCAACCTGAGATTCATTTTCGAGGATCCAATCATGGCCAGTTAGGCCGCAGTCAATGACGCCGTCTTCGATATAGCGGGACATTTCCTGCGGACGGAAAAGGATAACCTCAAGCTCAGCATCATCGATAGAGGGAAAATAAGAACGGGAACTGACACTGATATTAAAACCGGCCTTCTTGAAAAGCTGATAAGTGGCTTCCTCGAGACTGCCCTTAGGAAGAGCAATCTTTAATTTGCGAGTCTCTGAGTCTGTGGGTTTTCCGGATGACATAGGTGGGGAATTGTATCTTTTCGCTTGTGGGGTGTCAACACTGCGCTTTATACTCTTGCCCATATTCTGTTATCCCGCCATAAGGAGAACGTTACAAGTCATGATCAATAAATCGGTTGAGGCACAATATCACCAAGGACAACCTTTTGTTTTGCTGCCTAACCAGCAAAACAAAACTTTGATCAGAACACGTTCTGATCAAAGCAATTTTCGTAAATTTCGAAAATTGGGTTAGCCGCTATGGAAACCACCTTAGGACAAAGTTTAGCCGCTTTTGTGAGCGCTTTGCTTGGCGCGGCACTCGCGATTTTCATCGGCGTGTCTCATAAACAGCTTTGCGCTCTGATCAGTTTCGCCGCGGGCGCCCTTCTCGCCGCGGCTTTTTTTCATATTTTGCCCGAAGCCTGGGGAGCTATCTCCCATATTTCCCTTCTGATTTCACTAGCAACCGGCTACGCGCTTTTCTTCCTGATCAGCCGGTATGTTTCGCATATTTGTCCCGCTTGTTCGGCATCCCACTTTGAACATCAACCGCATGAACCTTCAAAATTCGGGAATATCTTTTTTCTTCTCGCTATCGCACTAACAATTCATAGCACAATTGACGGCATAGCAATTGCTCTTGGAGAAGAATTAACCGCAGGGGCCAATCATTCGATCTTTTTCACCATTGCTATTCACAAGCTGCCGGAAGGCCTCGCCCTATGCGCTTTACTCCTTGGCGCGGGACATACAAAAATAAAAGCGGCGGTTTGGACATTTCTATTTGAGCTTTCAACGCTTTTGGGGTGGGTGATTGGATTTTATTTTCTCAACGGAAGGCTGGACCTTACCTGGCTGCAGCTCGTTATGGTGCATATTGCCGGCGGGTTTATCTATTTAGCGCTTCATGCTTTAATCAATGAAATGAAAGACCATTCCCCCAAATTTATTCTGACATTTTTTTTGATTGGATTTCTTTTTATGGGGCTCGTCAGGTAAATTTACGCGATGCGTAAATTAGGAATACCGGTCAAAGTCAGAGCGGCCCGCTTCCCCGATTCATAAAGCTCTATCCCCCGGCGGGCAATCATCGCGGCATTATCAATGGTAAGACTATTCGGTGGAAACCATGCCTTCATTCCCCGAATCTGGCAATCTTCCGTAAGACGCGTTCTTAATTCAGAATTTGCACTCACGCCTCCGCCGACAACAATATCTTTAACGCCTTTTTGCTCAGCAGCTAACAAAGATTTTTCGATCATCCAACTGACCGCGGCATTTTGAAAACTTGCCGCGATATCCTGAACAAACTTTTCAGAAAATTTTCCCTCAGCATTTTTTTGCGCCCTTTTACTTTCATAGAGCACCGCCGTTTTTACCCCGCTGAAACTAAAACTAAGCGGGCTGTCTTGTTTGGGGCGCGTAAAACGGTAAGCTTCCCGGTTCCCGAGTTTCGAGAGTTTGTCCATCACAGGACCGCCCGGATATCCAAGTCCAAGAATCTTTGCAATTTTGTCATAAGCTTCGCCGACCGCGTCATCCACCGTTTCACCAAGAATAGTGACTTTTCCATTCTCATGATAAGTAATGCACGTATGACCGCCTGAAACAAGAAGCCCGATAAAACGTTCCGGCTCTTTATGGCCGATAAAATTAGCGGTCAAATGCGCTTCCAAATGATTCACGCCGACAAGCGGGAGACTAAGCTGATAACTAAGCGCTTTCGCGAAAGAGACTCCGACCAAAAGCGACCCAATAAGCCCGGGGCCTTCGGTCACCGCAATCAATTGAATATCTTTCAAAGAAATTTTCGCGGCGGCGAGCGCTTCATTTAAAACCGTGTCAATTTGTTCGAGTGAATGGCGTGAGGCAATTTCGGGAACGACTCCCCCAAAATCTTTGTGCCGAAAAAGGCTTGATGAAATAATGTTGGACAGCACTTCATCACGGCCATTCAATACGGCCGCGGAAGTTTCATCGCAGGAAGTTTCGATTCCTAGAGTTAACATAATTGGCAGAATCCGTTTTTAGTTCCGCAGAAGATTAAATTTGCTTCCAAAGAGTAATTTGGACAGGCTCTACGAGGAACTCACGCGCCGCGGATGTCGCCTGTGCGATATGAGAAGTCTTCAGATGAGCATCTAAGGCAGCCTGGCTTGTCCAATTTTCATGAAATACAAATGCGCAGGGATTATCCGATGATTGATGGAGGTCATAATTCAAGCAGCCTTTTTCGGCCCGCGTGGGCGCCACTAGCCCCTGCAAAATCTTGCTAAGTTCTTTTTCTTTACCTTTTTTGGCAATAGCGTGGGCGACTACAGTGATTTTTTCAGACATAAAATATTCCTTCTAAGATAATTTTTTGATTAGGATTTCGTTGGCAAGTTTTGGGTTCGCTTTACCCTGGGTCTGCTTCATAAGCTGACCGACAAGAAATCCGAGCGCTTGCTGCTTGCCCGCTTTAAAATCAGTCACCGATTTCTCATTTGCAGCGATCACTTTGTCGGCAGCTTCTTCAATCAATTTTGTATCGGTAACTTGGACCCAGCCTTTTTCTTTCACAATCACTTCCGCGGATTTCCCGGAAGCATACATCTCCGGCAAAACATCTTTCGCGATTTTTCCGCTGATCGTGCTGTTCTCGATCAATTTCACTAAACCGACTAATTCTTTGGGGCTCACCGGAGACTCTTCGATTGTTTTTTTGTCCGCTTTGAGAAGCGCGAGAAGTTCCGACTGCATCCAGTTACTCACAAGTTTCGGATTAGCTCCGGTTTTGATAGCTTCTTCAAAATAATTCGCGAGTCCCCTGTCATAAACCAGCACATACGCGTCATATTCAGAAATTCCAAAGTCTTTAACAAAGCGTTCGACTTTAGCCGCGGGAAGCTCCGGCAGCACGGCTTTAATCTGATCAATGGTTTCTTGTGAAATAGTGAACGGCACCAAATCGGGTTCCGGGAAATACCGGTAATCATGGGCGTCTTCTTTAGAGCGCATGGTAAAGGTTTGCTGTTTATCGTCATTCCACAAACGCGTTTCCTGGACAACTTTTTCACCGCTCTCGATCAATCTGATCTGTCTTTGAATTTCATAGTCGATCGCTTTTTGAACCGCTTTGAATGAATTCAGGTTCTTGATTTCCGCTCTTGTGCCAAACTTTGAAGCTCCCTTAGGCATCACGGAGACATTGGCATCGCAGCGCAGCTGCCCTTTTTCCATATCGCATTCGCTGACACCTAAACTCATTACAATCGCTTTCAGCGCGGCAAGATACGCGTAAGCTTCTTGGGAAGAAAAAATCACGGGATCGGAAACGATTTCAAGAAGAGGTACGCCCGCGCGGTTATAATCCGCGAGACTTCCATCCTTCACACCTTCATGAAGCAATTTGCCGGCATCTTCTTCTAAATGCGCGCGCGTGATCCCCACCTCTTTTGTCAGCACGGAATCGCCATTTTTCAATTCAATTTTAATCTTACCCGGCCCATTAACAGGATTGTCATACTGCGATATCTGATAAGCCTTAGGCAAATCGGGATAAAAATAATTTTTGCGGTCAAACTTCAGCCGGGAACTGATTTTACAATTTAAAGCTAATCCGATCTTGATCGCGGATCTCAAGGCTTCTTCATTTAAAACAGGTAATGAGCCGGGCAGCCCCAAACAGACGGGACACGTATTTTTATTCGGTTCCACTCCAAACTCTGTGCTGCAGCTGCAGAAAAGTTTTGTTTTTGTACCGAGCTGCACGTGAACTTCTAAACCGATGACTTTCTGATATTCAGCGCTCATGAGATCACAGGCTTCTTTTTATAAATTCCAAGTTCTTGCTCGAGCGCATGTCCCGCGTGAAAAATAGTTTCTTCTTCAAAAGGTCTGCCAATCAATTGCGCTCCGATCGGAAGCCCCTTGGATGTAAAACCGCAAGGCATGGACATGGCGGGAACTCCAGCCAAATTAACGGGAATCGTAAAAATATCAGATAAATACATCGCCAGAGGATCGTTTGTTTTTTCTCCAATTTTAAACGCCGCGCTTGGAGCCGTTGGCGTTAAGATCACATCCACTTCTTTAAACGCTTTTTCAAAATCCTGACGGATAAGCGTGCGCACTTTCTGGCCTTTCAAATAATAAGCTTCGTAATAGCCCGCGGACAAAACAAAGGTACCAAGCAAAATACGGCGCTTGGCTTCGTGGCCAAATCCGGCGTCGCGTGTTTCAAAATAAAGTTCTTTTAAAGAAGCGTTTGAGGCGCGGTTTCCAAATCGAACGCCGTCAAAACGGCCGAGATTGGAGCTGGCCTCAGCCACTGCAACAATATAATAGACAGCCACGGAATATTTCGTGTGCGGTAAACTCACCTGTTTGATATCCGCGCCAAGCTTCTTTAAAACTTCCGCGGAATTTTTCACGCTTTTTTCAACTTCCGGATCAATGCCTTCAATAAAATATTCTTTGGGAAGTCCTACTCTCAAACCTTTAACATCCCGTTTTAAGGATTTTGTGAAGTCAGGTAAGGCTTGAGGCGCTGAAGTAGAATCTTTGGGATCATGACCCGCAAGCCAATTCAGCATGATCGCAGAATCTTCCACAGTTTTCGTGAACGGGCCGATTTGATCAAAACTCGAACCAAACGCAATGAGCCCATAGCGGGAAACTCTCCCGTATGTCGGTTTAAGCCCCACAACTCCGCAGAAAGCGGCTGGTTGGCGGATGGAGCCCCCCGTATCACTGCCAAGCGAGGCAATCGCCATATCCGCAGCCACCACCGCTGCAGAGCCCCCGCTTGAGCCTCCGGGTACACATTCAAGATTCCAAGGGTTTTTTACCGGACCATAGGCGGATGTTTCAGACGAAGAACCGAAGGCAAATTCGTCCATATTGCACTGTGCGAAAATATCGGCGCCCGCTTTTTTCAGTTTTTCAATCACGGTCGCGTTATAAGGAGGAATATAGCCTTTTAAAATTTTAGACGCGCAGGTTGTCTCAGCCCCGGTGATATTAATATTATCTTTCACGGCGATAGGAATACTGCCTTCACCCGCGGGAATCGTGCGCAGAATCGCGTTGAGTTTAGGATTAACCGCTTCAGCCCGTTTGCGGACAGCATCACGAAGGGCTTTTCCCTCACCTTTTTTAACAAGTTCAATCGCTTCTTTGAGTGTGGATTGATGCATTACCGGTCTACCACTTTCGGCACTTTAAAAAACTTTCCTTCGGCAGCCGGCGCGTGCTTTAAAACAGCATCGCGCACATCGGAAGCAATCACTTCATCTTTGCGGAAGACATTTTCAAGATTGAGAACATGACTCGTGGGCTCAACTTTGGAGGTATCAAGCGACTCCAGATTTTTAACATAGCCTAAAATAGCTTCGAGTTCTTTTTCGAGTTTCTTGGCTTCCTCAGGCTTTAAATTGAGGCGGGCTAACTCTGCTATTTTTTCAATTTTGAATTCCATAGAACCTTTCGTGTTTAAGAGGAAAAGAATGGTAGCACGGCGTGTTTTGGCCTGTCAATCAGACCCTCACAGCCTTTGAGCAAGCCCGATATAATCTTTAAGCAAGAGCTCTTCCCCGCGGATCGTGAGTGACCAACCTAAAGATTTAAATATCTCTTCAAGTTCAGGGCGTTTCTTTTTAATGCTAGACTCGCGAAGCAAAAGGTTCAGGAAGGTTTTCCGTCTTTGGCTGAAGGCCGCTTTAATGAGCCTGAATACCTTTTCTTCTTCTTCCGCGGAAAGCAGCTGTTTTTCAGTGTGAAACTCCATCACAATCACACTCGACTCCACTTCAGGCTGAGGGGTGAAACATCGCGGAGGAATATCAAACGCATGCTTTACTGTAGCCGCATAGCGGATACCGAGCGTGAGACGCCCATAATCCTTCGTGCCGGGCGAAGCAACCATTCTTTGAGCCACTTCTTTTTGAACCATGAATACGCCCCTGGAGAATAGTCCGTGGTAAGAAAGCAGCTGAAATAGAATTGGCGCCGTAATGTAATAAGGCAGATTGCTGATAACCTTAAACTTTTTCTTTTGATTTTTCTCAGCAATTATTTTTTTGAGATCTGTTTTGAGCACATCTCCTTCGGTTAAATTTAAATATCCGGGAATGAACGAAGAGTATTCTGTTTTGAGCACTTCTAAAAATCGAGGGTCCTTCTCAACCGCGCAGACTTGATAACCCCGAGAAAGCATTTCTCCGGTAATCGCTCCAAGGCCAGGCCCAATTTCCAATATTTTTTCGCCCGCTTCTGCATCCAGCAAATCCACAATTTTACGCTGAAGATTAGGATCGATCAAAAGGTGCTGGCCAAGATGCCCTTTGATCTGCAATCCGTATTTTTTGAGAAGATCAATCTGCGTCGCCACGAGAATCAAAGAATAAGCTTCTGGGCAAGTTTTAAAGCGGCAAGCATGGAAACAGGATTGGCCTTGTTTTGGTAGGCAATATCAAA
>CAZEFF010000013.1:8628-42651 GCA_964511315.1 uncultured bacterium
AGCCGCATGGCGGTTTTATTGATAGGCGCCGTAACAATCGCCTGAACTTTACCTAAAGCGGCTTGTTCCGCGGCAATTTTTAATGAAGCAAAAGCGGCTGCAGCATTCTGAAAAGATATTTTACCGGAATCAAAGCAGATTTCTTTCGGCTCAGTCTTTCCCTTTTTTTTATATATTTGACGAACTTCATTGGAAACATCGATAAATAAAATATTTTTCTGTCCGGGCAGATAAAGCCCTTGTTTTTTAAGGACTCTGAGAACCGAAGGAATTCCGAAGAAAAGGACCGAACAACGGGCGGACAGCTTTAGCCGTTTAAGAGATTTTAACGCGACTTCCGGACCAACCCCGCCGGGGTCACCCATCGTCACAGCAATCACTGGTCTTTGATTCATAGAAGTAAAGCGGAGTTACCGGATGGAAATATAAGCGGTCCGTCTAAGCTGCTGGAGCCACTCTTTAAAGCGGTCTTCTGTTTTCTTTCGGAAAATGCGGTTAAATATATCTTCCCGAACCTCTTCGAAGGTCCGTTTATATCCCGCTCTTTTATCTTCTACCAAGAAAATATGATACCCCATGGGCGTTTCAATAATGTCCGACATCTCACCTTTTTTAAGCCCGAAGATGACATCATCGATTTCAGAAATCATCGTTCCCCGCTCGATCCAATCACCAAGCCCCCCTTTTGACGCCTGCGCGTCTTCAGAGTTTAGCTGGGCAATCGTTTCGAAACTTTCTCCTTTTAAAAGTTTCCCGCGCAAAATCTCAATTTTATTTTTCGCGGCTTCATCCATCATGCCTTTCTCTCTGGCTTCGTCACTTTTTTTAAGCGTCAGTGTCCGAACTCTCAGCTGTTCACGCTGAGAAAATTCACCGGCATTATTTTCATAATACTCTTCGACTTCACGCGGAGAAACGACTACCTTTGAGCGGATTTCCATATCCTGCAAACGCCGGATCATTTCCTGTCGGCGGATTTTGTCGCGCAAATCTTTCACTGTTAATCCATCCTTGGTGAGCGCGTCTTCAAACTCTTTATCATCTTTAAAACGTTTCTTGAAAGTTGTGAGCTGATCGTCAATTTCCGTTTCATCGATTTCGATTTTCTGGGTTTTGGCTTCCTGAAATACCAAATGATCTTCAATCATTTGATCCAATAACTTTTTCCGGGCTTCATTAACCGCCTGCGCAAATTGTTCTTCTCTAGGCATATCCTTTTTTATTTGCTCATAGTAAGGACGCAGGTAAACATCGAGCTCGCTTTGCGTTATGGCTTCATCATTAACAACCGCGATCACCTGATCAAGCAGCTGACGCTCAGCAGCCTTTGCCGCAGGGATTGTACCGATTAACAAGAGAAGCGTAAGGATCGGAAGGGTCTTTTTCATGAGGGGTGATTATAGCGCTCCATGGGCACCGAGGCAAGCTGATCGCCTAGAGCTATTTAGTCCTTTTTGATTCCTGAATGGCCTCTTTGAGCATTCGGCAATACAAGTCGAAACCAACGGCATGAATAAACCCGCTTTGTTCATGGCCAAGCAGATTGCCGGCTCCTCGAATTTCCAAATCTTGGAGAGCGATTTTAAGACCGGATCCCAGTTCAGTAAATCGCTCGATCGCGGCCAGCCGTTTTTCCGCGTCTGAAGTCACCACCCAATTTTGCGGAGTAAAAAAATACGCGTAGGCCTGCCGCTTTTCATGAAACCGTCCGACTCGGCCGCGCAGCTGATAAAGATCCGAAAGTCCAAAAGTATCGGCACGGTTAACAATAATGGTATTTACGTTAGGAATATCGATTCCAGACTCAATAATGTTTGTAGAAATCAGGCAGTCGAGCTTTCGCTCCATAAACGCACCCATAATTTGCTCCAGCTCGTGTGGCTTCATCTGTCCGTGCGCGACACCAAAACGCACATGCGGCAAAATATCCTTTAAATGGCGGTAAACTTTCTCGATCGACTGCACACGGTTATGCACAAAATAAATTTGCCCTTCCCTTTCAAGCTCTTTTAAAATCGCGCGTTTAACCTTTTGATCATCATATTCGAGCACATATGTTTCGACCGCCATGCGGTTTTTCGGAGGCGTATTAATCACTGACATATCCCGAACTCCCACCATCGACATATAAAGCGTTCTAGGAATCGGTGTTGCGGTTAAAGTTAAAACATCCGCGAGCGCTCTCATTTGTTTAAGTCTTTCCTTATGGCGCACTCCGAAGCGCTGTTCCTCATCGATCACAATCAGCCCCAGATTTTTAAACCGAATATCTTTGGATAATAACCGATGAGTTCCAATCACAATATCAGTCGTTCCCCGCGCCACGGAGGCCGCGACCACGGACTGTTCTTTTTTGGAACGAAAGCGCGAAAGCACTTCGACTGTTATCGGAAAATTTTTAAGCCGCTTTTTCAAAACAAGGTAGTGCTGTTCCGCAAGCACCGTTGTCGGCACCAAAATCCCAACCTGCCTGCCGCCCGTCACAGCTTTAAATGCCGCCCTCATAGCGACTTCCGTTTTCCCATATCCCACATCGCCCGCAAGCAATCGGTCCATCGGCTTAGACTTTTCCATATCCCGCTTAACTTCTTCGATCGACTTTTTTTGATCCGGCGTTTCTTCATAGGGGAATTCGCCTTCAAAATCTTTTTGCCAGGCAGTATCTTTTCCGAACGCGTAACCCTTTCCGAACGCGCGGCGCGCCTGAATCTCTAACAAATCTTTGGCGACCGTCTCAACGGCTTTTCGCGTGCGTTCCTTAATGCGATCCCACTCTTTACTATGAAGCTTCGTGAGTTTTGGCGCATGACCTTCCCCGCCGATATAGCGTTCGAGGGGTTCGTGTGTATCTAAATAAATAATTTCGCGTTCAGCATATTCAATCGCGAGATGTTTCCGCTTTTCGCCCTTCACTTGCAAAGTTTTTTGTCCGAGAAACCGTCCGATCCCATATTTTAAGTGCACCACATAGTCACCGGGTTCCAAATCTCCCGATTTCGCGACCGGTTCACTCGCGTGAAATTGAAACCGCGTGCGGCCCAGCCTTTCTTCTAAGCTTTCACTGTAAGGAATAAGAAAAACTTCATCGAAGCGTGTTGTTGACTTACCATCGGAGAGAGAAAAATCACGGATTGAAATGAGCGTGTCGCCCTGAAATTCAAGACGCACTGGGACACGGTAAGTGAGCGGATAAATGTCAAAAATTCCGCCGCGCCAGGCATACTCACCCGGCTTAAGCGTAAAGTCACGGCGCTGGTAACGCAGTCTCTCTAGGGTTTCCTGAAGAACTTCGCGGCCGATATCTTGGCCGACTTTTATACGCTCAACAGCTGGGATAGACATGGCGGAGTATTATAACCTCTAGAATGGGTCCGACAAGCAGGATGGATGAATGGGGAGAACAGCTAATTAATGCTTTGAAAACCAGTCAGCAAGACGGCGCGCAGCCTCTTCTAGCTGAGCTTCAGATGTGGCAAAACTCATACGGATATGATCATCGCTTCCGAAGGGTTTTCCTGGAACCACCGCGACATGCGCTTCCTCTAGCAGACGGCTAGAAAGGGTAACAGAGTCATAACCGCTTTGCCGGGAATTTACAAAAAGATAAAACGCGCCTTGCGCTTTAAACGGTTTTAATTTTGGAATGCGGGAAATAAGATTAAAAAACAAATCGCGCCGTTTTTCAAAAACCTTGCACAAAGCCTTCGTATCCGCCTCGCCTTTTTCAAGCGCGGCCACGCCCCCAGCCTGCGCGAAAGACGTCGGATTAGAAGTCGAATGACTTTGAATGCTCGAGACAGCTTGCGCTAATTCTTTGGACGGACACGCCGCGTAGCCTAAACGCCATCCTGTCATCGCGTAAGCTTTGCTATGACCATTCACAACGACCGTACGCCCCGCGATTTCAGAATCGAGTGAGGCTATCGAATAGTGTTTTTGTCCGTCAAAAATCAGTTTTTCATAGATCTCATCACTGAGAACCATCAGCTTTGGAAATTCTTTGATCACTTCGATCAGCGCAAGAAGCTCTTCTTTAGAATAAACTGCACCCGTTGGATTGGAGGGAGAATTCAAAATGAGAACTTTCGATTTTTGGGTCAGCCCCTTACGAAGCAATGCGGGAGTGAGCTTAAAATCGGAACTTTCATCCGTGGGAATAATCGTACTTTTGCCGCCAAGAACCGTAACCATCTCAGGATAACTTAGCCAGAACGGGGCTGGAATAACAACTTCATCCCCCTCATTAAGAAGAGCAAAGAGGACATTAAAAATGGCGTGCTTGGCGCCAGTTGAAACAATGATTTGTTCGGGAGTAAATTTTAAGTTTTGATCGCGTTCAAGTTTGGAAGCGATAGATTTACGCAAATCCAGAGTCCCCGTGACGGGGGTGTATTTCGTAAAACCTTTTTGAAGGGCCTCAATCGCGGCGTCTTTGATATAAGACGGCGTATCAAAATCAGGTTCGCCCGCGCTAAGCGAAACGACGTTAATTCCCTTGCCCTGCATTTCTTTAGCCTTGGCCGCAATGGCCAAAGTTACAGAAGGGGCAACGGAAAGGACGCGCCGAGAAAGCTCGGGCTTAAAATTACTGCTCGTCCCCTTTAAGGAATCTGCGGAGGGCACCTAAAAAGCCGCCTTTCTTTTCAGACTCTTTTTTATCCGAGTCTTGTTCTTTTTCAGAAGCAGCTTTTTTCTTTTCTGGAGCGTGCTTCTTTTCTTCTCCGGCTTCATGCTTATGCGCTTTTTTGGGCTTCTCAGCAACATCTTCATGCGCCACTTCTTTGGCTTTCTTCTGCTTTTTAGGCTTCTTGGTTTTTTCAGGAAGGGCAAAAGGCGCCGTAAACTCAAGGAGCGCTGTTTGAGCGCCATCGCCAACCCGGTAGCCTAGACGCAAAATGCGCGTATAACCGCCTTGACGCTGCTTAAACAGAGGAGCAATTTCCGTGATTAAGGAATGCGCCGTGCGTGAGCATCCTAAATCAGAAATCAGCTGCCGGCGGGCGTGCAAATCACCGCGCTTGGCAAGGGTAACAAGCTGATCCGCAAATGCGCTCGCGGATTTCGCCTTAGTCAATGTGGTTTGAATGCGCTTGCGAACCACAAGAGCCTTCACCAAATTGCGCAAAAGCGCTTTCCGATGGTTTGTTTTTACTCCAAGTTTTCCTCTACGCTTACGATGTCTCATAAATAACCCTATCCGATCTTAAGATGCGGAAGCCTGGGGCTCAGCTTGCGGAGCGCCCTTTTTTCCTTTTATTCGGTCTTGAATATTCATTCCGAGTGAAAGTCCCATAGTGGTCAAAATCCCCGTGATTTCAGACAGGGATTTTTTGCCAAAGTTTTTATACTTCAGCATTTGGGCTTCGGATTTTTGAATTAAATCACCGATGGTTTTGATATTGGCAGCCTCAAGGCAATTCGCGCTACGCACGGAAAGCTCGAGTTCACTGATTGGTTTCGTGACAACTTCTTTAAATGAATGGTCTTCTTCTTCCTCTTCTTCTTCCTCTTCCACTGGAAGTTCGCCGTAATTGACGAAAATATCCAGATGGCGCTGAAGAATATTAGAGGCATAAAGCATTGCTTCTTCGGGGCTCATGGCGCCATTCGTCCAGACTTCAAGAATGAGGCGGTCATAATCAGTGATCTGTCCCACGCGTGTTTCTTCAACCCCAAAATTGACCTTGGTCACAGGTGAGAAAATGGAATCCACTGGAACCATTCCAATCGGAGCGCCTTCCTGTTTATTGCGTTCAGCAGGAACATACCCGCGGCCGCGCCCAATTTCCATTTCCATATGAAAATTGGTGTCCTTCGTTAATGTGCAGAGAACCTGGTCAGGATTGATAATTTCCACGGTTTCATCCGCTTGAATATCGCGTCCCGTCACGGGGCCTTTTTTCTTCACATCCACGGTAATCTTCTTAGTTCCTTTTCCATGATAACGGATCACCAGCTTCTTAATATTAAGAACGATCTGGGTGCCGTCTTCATAGACGCCTTCAACCGCAGAGAACTCATGAAGCATTCCGTCTATCTTAATGCTCGTGACCGCCGCGCCATCAATCGATGAGATGAGCACCCGGCGTAAAGCATTTCCAATTGTTGTTCCGTATCCGCGTTCGAAAGGCTCCGCGAAAAATTTCCCATAAGTCGGGGTTAAGGTGGCTTTATCCACCTCTAGGCGCTTAGGCACCTCAAAAGTTTTCCATCTAATTCCCATTGTAATTCCTCCTTGAGTATTGCAAAAAATGAAATTCGAAAATCAGTTGGTGCTTATTTCGAGAACAACTCAACAATCATTGATTCTTCAACCGGCAGAGCCGCATCCGCTTTTGTAGGAAGTCGCAAAACTTCGGCTTGAAGCGTGTTCCGATCCAGTGACAGCCATTCTGAAACAGGAAGATCGGAATACTGTTCCATTCGAGCCTTAATCCGGGTAATCGTCGCTTCTTTCTTACGCGGCTCAATCTTATCTCCCGGTTTTACTAAATAGGAAGGAATGTTTACCGAACGGCCATTCACAAAAATCAAACCGTGATTCACCATTTGACGGGCTTCACGCCGTGTGTTTGCCCAAATAAGACGGTAAACAACGTTATCAAGACGCTGTTCAAGCAGCTGGATGAGCATTTCACCAGTGGCCCCGCGTTTACTTTGCGCGCGGGCAAAAAACACGCGAAACTGTCTTTCCAGCATCCCATAAATTCTTTTAAGCTTCTGTTTTTCACGAAGCTGCACGCCATAGTCAGAGAGTTTTTGGCGGCTTTTTCCATGCTGCCCGGGAGGCTGCGCGATCCGCTTCTCAAGCTTCTCGTCAGCAGTAACACGCCGGCTGCCTTTTAAGTAAAGGTTAACACCTTCGCGGCGGCTTAAACGTAATGCAGGTCCTGTATATTTTGCCATGAAATTAGACTCTCCTTTTCTTCGGCGGGCGGCAGCCATTATGCGGTATTGGCGTCACATCATGAATGATACTGATGAGCAAGCCTGCCGCCTGAAGAGCCCGGATCGCCGATTCACGTCCAGCTCCGGGGCCTTTTACAAAAACTTCAACTTCTTTCATTCCGCATTCCACAGCTTTTTTAGCAGCGGCTTCTGCAGCCATCTGAGCCGCGAATGGTGTCGATTTTTTCGACCCTTTAAAACCGGCAGCGCCTGACGATGCCCAGCAAACAGCATTCCCCTTGGGATCCGTTATCGTTACAATCGTATTATTAAAAGTAGCGGCGATATGCGCGACTCCTTTTGCCACCATTTTTACTTTTTTCTTTGCCATTGAACCCTCTCTTTAACTATCAGTAAAACTTTATTTTGGTGCAGGTGCTTTTCGTGCGAGACCGCCGATTGTCTTCCTGGGGCCTTTACGTGTACGTGAATTGGTATGAGTTCTTTGTCCGCGGACAGGCAACCCTTTTAGATGCCGGCTTCCACGATAGCAGCGGATATCCATTAAACGCTTAATATTTTGCTGAATTTCTCGCCGCAAATCACCCTCAGCCTTAACAGATTTTTGAATGACTGCTGTAATCGCAGAAACTTCTTTTTCAGTTAAGTCTTTGGCTCTTTTGTTCGGATCGACTTGAGCTTGCGCCAAAATCACCTTAGCATTGGTCGGGCCGACCCCAAATAAATAGGTCAAAGCGATCACAGTTCTTTTTTCTCTGGGAATATCAACCCCTAAAATACGCGGCATAGCTTCTCCTTAAATCAAACATTAAAAATTAAACCTGAAATCAGATTTTAATTTTTAAGCTGATGCTTAATTTTTATTATCCTTGCCGCTGCTTGTGCTTTGGATTTGTGCAAATCACATACACAATGCGTTTGCGGCGGACAATCTTACAATGTTCACAAATTCTTTTTACTGAACTGCGTACTTTCATAATGCCTCAGTTAATTTTTGACCCGAAAAGTAATTCTACCGCGGGTTAAATCGTAAGGTGATAATTCCATCTTCACCTTATCCCCCGGTAAAATCCGGATATAATTCATTCTCATTTTACCTGAAATATGGGCTAGAACCCGGTGACCATTTTCAAGTTCAACGCGAAACATTGCGTTTGGAAGCGGTTCAATCACTGTTCCTTCGACCTCAATCGAATCTTCCCTAGGCATATTTCGAACTAATTCCCACCTGTTAAATTGATATAACCACTTTCTGTAAAAGCGATAGTATCTTCATAGTGACTTGCCCACTTTTTATCTTTAGTCACTACAGTCCATCCATCAGCCAGCGTTTCGACGCCATGATGCCCTTCGGTCACCATTGGCTCTATCGCTAACACCAGCCCTGGTTCAATTCTTGAACCATGCCCGGCTTTACCGTAATTGGGCACTTGCGGTTCTTCATGAAGATTGCGGCCAATGCCATGACCAACATATTCACGCACAACCCCGAAGCCTCTTGATTCAATTAACTTCTGAATCCGTTCGGATAAATCACCAATTCTGCAGCCTGGCTTATAAGCCGCTAATCCGGCTTCCATAGAGTCTTTGGCTGTTTGCAGCAGCTTTAATTTTTCTGCGCTGACACTACCGACGGGCCATGTTCTTGCCGCGTCAGCGTAATAACCTTCAACTTTAACACCGATATCAAAACTGACAATATCGCCATTTTTCAACTTACGATTGCCCGGAATGCCGTGAACAACCTCTTCATTTACCGAGATACAAGCTGTTTTTGGAAAACCTCTGTATCCCTTAAATGCCGGCTCGCCTTCTGAGGCGCCGATTATTATTTCGGCAATTCTATCTAAATCATCGGTAGTTACACCGGGTTTAATAGCCGCTTCGCATTCAATAAAAATTTTTTTCAAAATGTCTGCCGAGCGCTGCATGATTTGAATCTCGCGCTTTGACTTCAGCGAAATCATTTCACTAGCTGTAACTCTTCAAAGAGCAATTTTAACTTTCCCTGAAGTTCGGGGACATCAAAATCACCCGGGACTTCCTGCAGAAGACCTTTAGCGCGGTAATAATCAATCAGCGGCTTGGTCTCTTTGTCATACATTTCCAAACGGTGTTTAATGGTTTCTGGCTTATCATCTTTGCGTTGTATCAGCGCTTCTCCGCATGTATCACACACTCCCTCTTTTTTAGAAGGAATATTGCGAAGATGATAATTCGCCCCGCATTTCGAGCAAACTCGCCGTCCAGATAAGCGATCAATGATTACTTTTTCCGTTGTCGCAAAATTCAAAGCAACGTCTACCTGTGTCCGTTCCCGTTTTAAAAACTCGTCAAGAGCTTCGGCTTGCCCTTTTGTACGGGGAAAACCATCAAGAATAAAACCATTTGTGATTCCTGAGCGGCGAATCACGTCAAACATCATGGCGTTAACAAGATCATCGCCAACTAACTCTCCGCGCTCAATAATATCTTGAGCTTTAAGACCTAATTCGGTTTTTTCTCGAATATGCCGGCGTAAAATTTCGCCAGTCGCCAAATGAGCGGCTTTATACTTTTCAGCTAAAATCTTTGCATGAGTCCCCTTACCAGCTCCTGGAGGTCCCAACAAAATAAGTTTCATATTAACGGCGCGCCTTCAATTTGCCTCGCTTAATAAAACCATCATAGTGACGCATCAAAAGCTGCGATTCAATATTTTGCATCGTATCTAACACAACTCCGACAATAATTAAAAGTCCCGTTCCGCCGAAAAAACTCGCAACTAAAAATGGGATGTTCAAAATCTTTGGCGACGAAATAACGCTTGGTAAAAGCGCGAGAACAGCCAAAAAAACCGCGCCGCTAGCTGCAATCCGGGTCATCACATAATCAAGATATTCAGCCGTATTTTTTCCCGGCCGAATGCCTGGGACGAATCCGCCAAATTTCTGCAAGTTTTCACTGACTTCCAGCGGATTAAACGTGATCGCTGTATAAAAGAACGTAAAAAACAAAATAAATAACGCGTAAAGGATCGAGTAAGTAATCGTTCCATGAGCAAGGAGCCTTGCAGTCGTCGTTAAAGCTCCTGCTTTTGGGAAAAAGCCCGCTAAAGTAGCCGGAAACAAAATCACCGACTGCGCAAAAATAATCGGAATCACTCCCGCTTGGTTTACTTTAAGAGGCAGATAAGTACTTTGTCCGCCATACATTCGATTTCCGCGAATTTGTTTCGCGTACTGCACCGGGATCTTGCGCTGACCCTGAATAATCAAAATAACACCCACAACAACACCCACAAAAAGCAGCAGCATCAACGCGAATTTCCACCAAGCCAATTGCTGCCGGGCCGGATCAAATGGCGAAAGCAGCAAATACGTTTGCCAAATTGCCGTAGGGATGGATTCAATAATACCCGCTGTAATGATGATGGATATTCCATTTCCAATTCCGTACTGATCAATCTGCTCACCAAGCCACATAATAAATGCGGTTCCGGTGGTTAATGTTAGGATCGTCATGAGTCTGAATCCCCAGCCTGGATTCGGCACAATGACTGTTCCATTAAACGCGTTGGGATTCTCAAGCCATAACGAAATGAAGAAAGTCTGAATAATGGCCAACACCACTGTTCCATAACGGGTGTATTGAATCATCTTCTTTCTTCCCTCATCCCCTTCTTTTGCCATTCTTTCAAGCTGAGGAATCACAACAGCTAAAAGCTGCAAAATAATGGATGCGGAAACATACGGCATAATCCCTAGAGCAAAAATTGTCGCTTTCTGCAGGGCGCCGCCAGAAAACATTCCCATAATGCCAAAGAGCTGTCCGCCTGCGGTTCTTGAAATAGAATGAAAAAACGCAGCAAGCGCTGTCCCGTCAATACCAGGGGTCGGAACATAAGTACCAATGCGATAAACAATAACGATCAGTAAAGTAAATAACACTTTACGGCGCAATTCCGGAACCTTAAAGATGTTCGCGAACGCCTGAAACATAGATTTCCGTCTCGTTTTTAAGTAACTATTTGATTATGAAATAAGAACGGCTTTGCCGCCGGCCTTTTCGATTTTTTCTTTTGCGGAACCGCTGAACGCATGTGCCTTTACAGTCACAGCTGTTTTAAGTTCGCCCTTGCCTAATACTTTAAGGCCCGAATGAAATACTGTAACAACACCACGGCTTAAAAGACTTTCGGGTGAAATCTCTTTATCACCAAGCTTCGCAATGGTCTGCAAATTAATAATGGCATATTCTGTGCGGAATTCAGCATTATTAAAACCACGCTTTGGAAGCCGGCGATACAGCGGATTTTGACCGCCTTCAAAACCAGGACGCAGTGAAAAGCCTGAACGCGCGCGCTGACCCTTATGCCCCTTGGTCGACGTTTTTCCGTGGCCGGAACCAATTCCGCAGCCTAACCGCTTTCTTCTTTTTTGTTCTGGGCGTTTTGCTCTCATGCTGAAACCTTTTCTTCTGATGAATTTTCGTCGCGAACTCTGGTGCTTACAAGTTTTTTGAAACCTTCGATTGTGGCCTTAAGCACATTAATCGAATTATCGCTTCCGAGATTTTTAGTTAAAATATCTTTCACTCCCGCAGCTTCACAAACCGCACGGACCGCGCCGCCGGCAATAATTCCCGTACCAGGAGCAGCGCGCTTTAGAAGCACTCTGGCAGCTCCATATGAGCCAATGATATCGTGAGGAATCGTGGTGCCTTTAAGGGTAACCGTAAATGTTCTTTTATGCGCTGCAACAAGACCTTTACGGATAGCGTCAGCAACTTCATTGGCCTTACCTAAGGCAAAACCAATCTCTGCGTTTCCGTTTCCCACAATCACCAGCGCGCTAAAATGAAAACGCCTTCCGCCTTTGACTACTTTCGCGCAACGATTAACTTGAATCACTTTTTCATAAGACGTTGAAAGCTGCGTTACTGGAACTGGACGTCCGGCAACAGCTGCGCCGCCCGCTGTTTGGGTTTTGGATTGCAAATTAGGTTCTCCTTTTGATTTCGTCGTCATAAATTAAAAATCTATCCCCGCTTGGCGGAGCGAATCTGCTAACGCTTTAATTCGCCCGTGATATTTATAACCGCCCCGGTCAAAAGCAATTTTTTTAATACCTTTGTCCTTGAGCTGTCCCGCAAAAGTTTTTCCCATCAATTCAGCTTTTTGGCTTTTGGAGGACTTATCTTGGTTTTTCAAATTTTGTGTCGAAAACGCGCATAATGTTTTAGCCGCCGTGTCGTCGATCACTTGAATATAGAGATTATTTAATGAACGATGAACGCTTAAACGGGGTCTTTCCGGTGTACCAAACATTTTCTTCCGGATTCCGCCATGCCTTTTAATTCGACGTTGTTCTTTATTGCGTTGCATAAATTTAAACCTTCCTAATAGAGATTAAAGAGATTAACCGACTGTCTTACCCTGTTTGCGGCGGATAACTTCGCCCACATAATGAATTCCCTTGCCCTTATAAGGTTCGGGTTCATGGAAGAGACGAATTTCAGCAGCGACTTGGCCGACTTTTTGTTTATCGAGTCCGCTCACGTTGATGCGGGTTGGCTGCGGACATTTAATTTCAATTCCATCCGGAATTTGATAGTCAATCGGATGTGTGTAGCCAAGGGCCAAATTTAAAATTTTGCCTTTTACTTGCGCCTTAAAACCAACGCCAACAATCTCCAAATCTTTTGAGTATCCTTGAGTCACGCCCATGACCATATTCTGAATGAGACTGCGGGTCAAACCATGGAGTGAACGGTTCATCCGGTCATTGTTTGGACGGGCAACATCGACCTGAGAAGCTGTCGCGCTGAGCTTGATCTTCGGGTGCACTTCCAATGAAAGTTGTCCTTTTGGACCTTGAACGGTAACATTCTGGCCCTGGACGTTTACTTTCACTCCACTAGGAATAATAACCGGCTTTTTTCCAATTCTTGACATAACTTATCCTCTTACCAGACTTCGCAAAGCAATTCGCCGCCAAGTTTATTCTTGCGGGCTTCACGGTCAGTGACAATGCCTTTTGACGTTGAGACAATCGCGATACCCAGACCGCCCTGCACTCTTTTGATTTCATCATGGGCGACATACCATCTTTTTCCGGGCTTTGACATTTTCTTAATTCCTTGAATAGCTGCCTTTGTCCCCTGAATGTATTTTAAATGAATGCGGACAAAACGCTTTGGCCCTTCCGAAAAAACTTTAAAACTTTCAATAAAACCTTCTTCTTTTAATAACTCGGTAATGCGAATAGTCATATTGGACGCACCGGCCGTAAGCTTATCTTTCTTGGCCATTGAAGCATTCCGGACAACCGTTAAAAAATCTGCGACAAAATCAGTTACAGGCATCTCATTAACTCCTATTACCAGCTGGACTTCGTCACGCCAGGAATCATCCCCTGGACGGCGAGCTCGCGGAAACAAATTCGGCAAAGCGCAAACTTGACGATATAACCGCGCGGACGGCCGCACTGTTTACAGCGGTGATATTTGCGGACTCCAAATTTTGGTTCGCGTTGTTGTTTAACAACTAAGCATGTTTTTGCCATTGTTTCCTCGGTTTAATTCACTTTTTTAAAAAAAGGCAGCCCAAAAAGCTCGAGCAATCTTTTTGCTTCTTGTTTATTTTGAGCGGTCGTAACGAATGTCACGTCCATTCCTTTAACCCGTTTTACTTTATCAAATTCAACTTCGGGAAAAATGGTTTGTTCCCGGAGGCCTAAAGAATAATTACCGCGCTCATCAAAACTATGAGGATTATAACCGCGGAAGTCGCGAATACGCGGCATCGCGATATTAATAAAGCGGTCAACAAACTCATACATTCTTGCCCGTCTAAGTGTCACTTTCAAGCCGATCGGTGAATTTTCACGAAGTTTGAATGCCGCGATTGATTTTTTAGCGCGGCACACAAGCGGCTTTTGGCCAGTGATCATTGCGAGCTCTTGTGAAAGCTGCTCAATAATCTTAACGTCCTCCTGACCTTCTTTAACACCCATATTCACAACAACCTTTTGAAGCTTAGGAACCTGCATGACATTATCGTAGCCAAACTCTTTTTGAAGAGCTGGAACAATTTGTCCTCGATATTTTGTAAGCAGTCTTGGGGTTGGCCCCGACTTTGATTCTTTCTTCACCCTCAGCCTCCTAAAATCTCATTACATTTTTTACAAATACGCTGCCGAGTACCATCCGCGAGCAGCGAGTAGCCGATCCGTGTGGGCTTAGAACAGCGCGGGCAGACAAGCTGAACATTCGCCACACTGATCTTGCCCTCAACCTGAGCTAATCCGCCTTTAGGGTTTGCTTGAGTTCTGCGCACCGCTACAGTACGGTAATTTATCTTTTCAATTAGAAGACGCTGCTCAACAGGAAACACGCGCATCACACGGCCTTTTTTGCCGCGGTCTTTTCCTTTTGTAATAATCACTTGATCATTTTTAAGAATACGCATGTCAAACCACCTCAGGAGCTAAAGAAAGAATTTTGGTAAATTCTCTTTCGCGTAGTTCCCTGGCTACGGGACCAAAAATACGGGTTCCACGCGGATTTTTTTGATTATCAATAATCACCATCGCATTTGATGAAAACTTTACGCTTGATCCATCTTTACGGCGGATGGGTGATTTGGTTCTGACAATAACAGCTTTAACCACTTCGCCTTTTTTAACGTTGCCTTCCGGAATCGCTTCTTTAACGTTGGCAGTGATCACATCACCCACTTCAGCGCTTTTTTCCCCCGGCGGCCAATAACGCCAATCATGGAAGCTTTTTTCGCTCCGCTATTATCTGCAATGTCTAATATTGTTCGAATTTGGATCATTGTGTGATTACCTTTACCAATCTCCACCGCTTCGTTTTCGAAAGAGGTTTTGTTTCTTCAATGCGAACCTTACTGCCGATCTTCGCTTCATTTTTTTCATCATGCGCCGCGTACTTGACCCGGCGGCGGACCACTTTTTTAAACTGAGGATGCTGAATCAACCGCGTCACTTCAACGATAATCGTTTTGTTCATTTTGTCGCTGATCACAACGCCTTCACGGGTCCGGCGGCTTGAGACAATTTCTTTTACTTCGGTCATGACTTAACCTCAATTTTTTTTTCATTCATAACCGTTAAAAGCCGGGCAATATCTTTGCGAATTTCGCTAATCGCTGATTGCCTTTCCAGCTTTCCGGTCTTGGCTTGAAAACGGTGCTGCATGAGATCTTTTTTAAGGCCTTCGACCTTTTCTTTTATCTCTTCAACACTTAGATTACGAATCTCACTTGGCTTTAACATGATCTTAAACTCCGAACCGGCGCACAAATTTCGTGCGGAAAGGTAATTTATAAGCGCAAAGCCTCAGGGCAGAGCGCGCAAGCGTTTCAGGAATACCGCCCATTTCAAAAAGGACGCGTCCAGGCTTAATCACAACAACATAATACTCCGGAGCTCCCTTTCCCTTACCCATACGGGTTTCAGCGGGCTTCTTCGAGTAAGCTTTATCAGGAAATACGCGTGTCCAGATTTTTCCGCCGCGCTTTACGTGACGCGTTAAAGCAACACGGGCAGCTTCAAGCTGAATCGCCGTCATAAGACCGCGGTCAATGGCTTTTAAACCATAATCTCCAAAGGAAATTTGATTTCCGCGCGTGGCATTACCACCCATCCAACCGCGCTGCTGCTTACGAAATTTTACTCTTTTAGGCATTAATGGCATAAAAAATCCTTTTTACTCTTTAGTGCTTTCAGGAGCAGCTTCTTCGGTCTCGACCGAGGCTGACGCCGCCGAAACAGGTTGCTGCTTTTTCTTGCGAGGCGCCGCTTCTTTTGTTTCCTTAGGCGCTTCCGCTTGTTCACTTTCAATACGCATCCGCTCTCTTTGCTGTCTTTGAGCGGCCTCTTCTTTTTTCACTAAAATATCACCCTTATAGATCCAGACTTTGCAGCCAATGGCTCCGTAAGTGGTAAATGCTTCTGAAAAACCATAATCAACATCCGCCCGAAGCGTGTTAAGAGGAACCTTTCCTTCTTTATATTTTTCATCTCGCGCGATTTCAGCACCGCCAAGACGGCCCTTGCAAAGAATTTTGATCCCCAAAGCGCCTTTTGCCATTGCTGTTTGAACCGCTTTTTTCATGGCGCGGCGGAATCCCACACGCTTTTCAAGCTGATTCGTAATATTTTCAGCAACCAGCTGCGCATCCGTCTGCGGAGACTTCACTTCTTTAATATCAACAAAGAGTTCCGCGCCCACAATAGCGGCTAAAGATTCCTTAACCTTATCGATTTCTTGACCGCGGCGGCCAATAATAACTCCAGGACGTGCCGTAAAAATTCTAACTCGGACTCTTCCGCCAGAGCGCTCAATCTCAATATTTGAAATACCCGCAAATCCAAGCTTCTCTTTAATGTACTTCCGAAGCTTAAGATCTTCATGCAAAAATGTGGCGAAATTACCGCGTTGTGCAAACCAGCGGGCTTTCCAAGGCTTAATGTAGCCTAGCCTTAATCCATAGGGATGAGCTTTTTGACCCAAGTGAATCCTCCTTAAACAGCCGCACCGGCGGATTTTGATTTCGCGCCAGATTTAGATTTTGCAGATTTTGAATTATCTTTTTGTTCTTCCATAACCGCAGGACTAACTGAATTTTTCCAGCTCTTTCTTCCTTCGGCCACTTCAAGCGTAAGATGTGTCGTTCTTTTAATAATCCGGTCAGCACGTCCCATTGAACGGGCCATAAAGCGCTTCATCGTTGGTCCGCCGTCAGCAAAAACACGCGAAACAAACAGACGCTCTTCATCAAGACCTAAAACTTTGGCATTCGCGACAGCCGTTTTAAGTGCTTTTTCCGCCATACGCGCGGCCTTTTGCTTTAGGACAGCCAAAATTTCAAAGGCTTGCCCCGCAGGCTGAAAACGAATCGTATCAATCACCAGACGAACTTTTCTGGGTGAGATGCGAAGATATTTTACTGTTGTCTTAGCCACCTTTTTAGGCGCTTCAACATTAACAGTTTTATTTTCTTTTACTTGTGTCTTTTTCATTTTTCATCCAACTCTTTATGTTTTCGCTCCAGCAGCTGCTTCTTTCGCCTTATCACCCGCAGCGCTGTGCTTTTTAAACGTTCTTGTCGGTGAAAACTCACCAAGTTTATGCCCCACCATGTTTTCAGTTACAAAAACACTGGTAAAAACTTTTCCGTTATGGACAGCCAAAGTCGCCCCAATAAAATCAGGCGTAATCGTTGAGCGGCGTGACCACGTCTTGATCGGCCGACGATCTTTTCTTTGAACAGCGACTTGCACTTTCTTTAAAAGCTTTTCGTCTACAAAGACGCCTTTTTTTGCCGAACGGCTCATTTTCTACGATCCTTCACAATGTATTTATTTGTCGTTTTATGTTTCTTACGTGTTCTCAAGCCTTTAGCTTTTTGGCCCCAAGGACTTTGAGGATGATTTCCGCCCTTAGACTTACCTTCACCGCCGCCCATGGGATGATCGACGGGGTTCTTCGCGATACCGCGGCTTGCGGGACGGATGCCCAGCCAGCGGGCTCTGCCGGCTTTGCCAAGAGAAATATTTTCATTATCAATATTTGAGCACTGACCTACTGTGGCATACGCATTTAATGAAACCATTCGAACTTCACCGGATGGCAATTTAATATGCGCGTAATCATTCTCCTTGGAAAGTATCTGGGCGACAGATCCCGCGGAACGGACCAGCTGACCACCGCGTCCAGGATTCAATTCAATGTTGTGAATCGGCGTCCCTTCAGGAATTGCCCGCAAGGGAAGATGATTGCCTAGCTTCACTTCAACATCTTTGCCGTTCGCAATTTTATATCCAACCTTTAAACCTTCCGGCGCTAAAATATAACTTTTCTTTCCGCCCTGATATTCGATCAATGCGATCCGGGCGCTGCGGTTGGGATCGTATTCAATCGTCAAAACCGTCGCTTCAACACCATAGTCATTCCGGCGAAAATCAACTAAACGGAAACGGCGCTTATGGCCTCCGCCACGGCGTCGAGCCGTAATATGACCGTTAGAATTCCGGCCGCCAGTGCTTTTCTTAATTTCAGTCAAAGGCTTATATGGCTTTTTTGCCGTAATTTCAGCAAAATCAGAAACGTTTCCGAATCTGCGCGTTGGTGTTGTCGGTTTAAATTTAATAAGTCCCATTTTATTAACCTTTACTTGGTAATATCAATCTTTTCGCCCTTTTTGAGCGTAACGATTGCTTTTTTCCATTGAGCGGTACGGCCTGGCTGAAAACGCACACGCCGCCATTTACCGGTATTATTTAACGTGTTCACCTTCGTCACGTGAACACTAAAAATTTTTTCGATCGCGCTTTTAATTTGCTTGCGATTCGCGTCGAGGTGAACCCGAAACGCATACTTCCCGAGCTTTTCGCTTTGAACCGCAATTTTTTCAGTAATTACGGGTTCAACGATAACATCATAGACATTTAGCTTCATAATTATTTTTTCTCTCTCGATGAGCCGGCATCTGCCAAACGGCCTTCAATGACGGGTAGAGCTTCTTCTGAAATTACAACCTTCTCACGGCGTAAAATCTCATAAGCGTTGACATCACTAGCGCGCTTAATCTTCACAAGCTCGCTTACATTCTGACTAGCGCGCTTAAGATTGGTATCAATCTCTTTAACCACACAAAGCGTCTTCTTTCCATCTAAAGGGAGGGCTTTAATAATTTCGACCCATTCCTTAGTTTTCGCGGATTCAAGCTTAAAATCCTCCAAAAGAAAAATGTTTTTCTGCTCACCTTTCAAGCTCAATGCTGAGATGATTGCTGAAAGCTTCATCGCAGTCGGTAGTTTCACAGAGTATTTTCTTGGATGCGGACCAAATACCGTTCCCCCGCCTCTCCACAAAGGTGAGCGGATAGATGAGGCGCGCGCACGACCTGTTCCCTTTTGTTTCCAGGGTTTTTTACCGCCGCCGCGAACTTCCTTGCGGGTTTTAGTATCTGCGGTTCCATGACGCTTATTCGCGGCATACGCTTTGTTCACAAGCTCAAGTAAACGCTCGTTAACTCGCGCCGCAAAAATTTCGGGGTTCAGAACCACTTCCCCTTTTTTCTTTCCCTGCTTCGTATATAAAGTTGCTTTCATATTTTTTGTGAAAAAATCCCTTTAGCGTTTGTAGACGCGGATTAACTCTAAATTTCGTTAGGCTTCTTTTTCTGACTTTGGTTCCTGCGGAGTTTCTTTCGAGGACTCCTTTGATGAACCCTGAACTTTCCAAGAACGCTTGGTGCCTTTTTTAAGCGCCGTACGAACCACCAGATAACCGCCCTCAGCACCAGGGATGGACCCCTTCACTGCGAGAAGATTGTTTGCTGCATCGACTTTAATAACTTTTAAATTTTGAATCGTCACAACTTCATTACCCATGTGGCCCGCCGCGCGCATACCTTTTACGACACGTGATGGAAAAGATGATGCACCGATAGAGCCCGGACGGCGGCGGCTCATATCGCCATGGCTAAAGGTTTGGGCGCCTTTAAAATGATGCCGTTTGACAACTCCCTGGAATCCATGACCGATTGATGTCCCTTGAACATCCACCACATCGCCAACTTCAAAATTTTCTACAGAAATTTTTGCGCCTACTGCAAGCCCCGAAACTTCCTCCGTGCGGATTTCACGGACAAATCTTAACGATGGAGTCCCAGCCTTTTTATATTGGCCTAACTCCGGCTTCGTGCTGTTTTTCTCACGCTTATGCCCAAACCCTAACTGTACAGCGGTATAACCATTTTTATCTTTGGTACGAAGAGCTGTCACGTAGCACGGACCGGCTTCAAGAACCGTAATAGGAACTTGTTTTCCTTCTGCGTCGAAAAGCTGCGTCATTCCAATTTTTTTTGCAAGTAAACCGATCATGTCCTAAACCTTTATAATTTAATTTCGACATCCACACCAGCAGGCAAGTCAAGCTTCATCAAAGCATCAACCGTTCTGGAGGTCGGGTCTGTAATATCAATAAGACGTTTATGCGTGCGCATTTCAAACTGATCCCGGGATTTTTTGTCAATATGCGGACCGCGCAGAACCGTAGTCTTCCACATATTGGTTGGGAGTGGAATAGGCCCAATTACTTTTGCGCCAGTACGCTTCGCTGTTCCAACAATCTCCTGTACAGATTGATCAAGCACGCGATGATCGTACGCCCTAAGCTTAATACGAATTTTTTCTTTTGTTCCTGTAACCATATTCTCTTCCGCCCTTTATGAAGAAGCTACTTGTTCCCCGATGACTTTTTCTGCGATTTGTCTCGGCACTTGTTGATAACTATGGGGTTCCATGGTGTACGTTGCACGGCCTTGCGACAATGACCGGATTGCTGTGGCATAACCAAACATTTCGGAAAGAGGAACCAAGCCTTTAATAGCTTTTAAATGACCTCGGTTACCCATTTCCTGAATAACGCAGCGGCGAGAATTTAAATCCCCGACAATATCGCCCATGTATTCAGCAGGCACTACGACCTCAACAAGCATGATTGGCTCAAGAAGCACAGGCTTAGCTCTACGAAACGCTTCTTTAAAGCCCAAGATTCCCGCCATTTTAAACGCAATTTCTGAAGAGTCAACATCATGATAGCTTCCATCAAAAACTATCGCTTTAACGTCTGTAACGGGATAACCCGCTAAAATACCATTCGTGCAAGCATCCATAACGCCATCTTCAACTGCTGGAATGTATTCACGAGGGATAGCACCGCCGACGACCTTATTTTCAAATTCAATCCCCTTACCTGGCTCGAGCGGTTCAATTTTAAGCCAGCAATGCCCGTATTGACCGCGTCCACCGGTTTGCTTAATAAATTTCCCTTCAGCTTCTGCGTTTGCTGTAATGGTTTCTTTGTAAGCGACTTGGGGCTTTCCAACATTCACATGAACGCCATACTCACGGCGCATAATGTCGATTTTAATATCTAAATGCAATTCTCCCATTCCGCCAATAAGAGTCTGAACAGTTTCTTGATCAGTTTTTACGCGGAATGTCGGATCTTCTGAAACAAGTTTTTGGATCGAATCTGAAAGTTTATCGCGGTCAGCTTTTGTCTTAGGCTCAATCGCCATCCAGATAACGGGCTCAGGCACAAAGAGTGACTCAAGCACAACTGGTCTATTTTCATCACAAAGGGTATCACCAGTTCTGACATCTTTAAGACCGACGGCAGCGACAATATTTCCAGCACCCGCTTCTTCAATTTCTTCGCGCTTATTCGCGTGCATTAAAAGCAAACGGCCAACACGCTCTTTTTTATTCGTACGAGGATTATAAATATAAGAACTAGAAGAAAGAACTCCGGAATAAATACGAATATAGGTTAAGCTGCCGACAAATTTGTCACTCGCAATTTTAAACGCCAAACAGGTTAAAGGTTCTTTTTCACTTGCCGTACGCTCTTCTTCTGTTGAAGTCAAAGGATTCATAGCTTTGATCGTGGGCACATCTTCGGGAGAGGGTAAATAATCGACAACCGCATCTAGCAGCTGTTGGACCCCTTTATTTTTCAGAGATGATCCGCAAATTACGGGCGTCAATGTTCTAGCAATTGTCGCTTTACGAATAGCTGCTTTAATTTCTTCCTTTGTAGGCTCTTTTCCTTCAAGGTACTTATGCATTAAGGCATCGTCAGATTCTGCGACCTTTTCAATCATATACTCACGGGCTTTTTGCGCCTGCGCAGCAAACTCAGCTGGAATTTCTGCTACATCAAATTTCGCGCCCAATGTTTCATCATTAAATACCATGGCCTTCATCTCAACCAAATCAATAACGCCTTTGCACTTTTCTTCAAGACCTAATGGAATTTGAATAGGAACCGCATTCGCACCTAATTGATCGCGCATTTGCTGAACATTGCGCTCAAATTCGGCGCCAGTACGATCCATCTTATTAATGAAAGCGATTCGAGGAACTTCATACCGGTCTGCTTGGCGCCAGACGGTTTCGGATTGCGGTTCCACGCCTTCAACCGCTCCAAATACCGCAACGCACCCGTCAAGAACACGCATTGAACGTTCCACTTCGATCGTGAAATCAACGTGACCCGGCGTATCAATAATATTAATTCGGCAATCTCTCCAAAAACAAGTTGTCGCCGCTGAGGTAATGGTAATACCGCGCTCTTGTTCTTGCTCCATCCAGTCCATAACCGCGGTACCTTCATGCACTTCACCGATTTTATAAGTGCGGCCAGTGTAATAAAGAATACGCTCAGTCGTTGTCGTTTTGCCTGCGTCAATATGCGCAGCGATACCGATATTGCGAATATTCTTTAACAAATAATGAATTTTTTTTACTTCTTCGGCCATGATTTTTTCCTATTAAAACAAAATTACCAACGATAATGCGCAAATGCTCGATTTGATTCTGCCATCTTATGCGTATCTTCACGCTTCTTATACGCAGCGCCAGTTTTGTTATAACCGTCTAAAATTTCTTCAGCAAGTTTTACACGCATCGGCTTTCCTTTTCGCGATTTCGCGGAAAGTCTCATCCAACGCAAAGCAAGTCCGTTACTACGATCAGGTCTAACACTCACAGGTACCTGGTACGTAGCACCGCCAACACGCCTAGACTTGGTCTCAAGCAAAGGGCGTACATTCTCTATTGAACGCTTAAAAACTTCAAGAGGTTCTTTTCCTGTTTTTTCTTTCAGGACCTCAAAAGCTCCATAAACAACACCTTCAGCTACAGACTTCTTGCCCGACTCCATAACGATATTGATAAGTTTTGATACAAGAAGATCGTTATAGCGTGGATCTGCATCAATTTGTCTTTTTTTAGCTCTTCTGCGTCTCATTACTTTTTGACCTCTTTCTTAGCGCCAGCTCCGGAAGCCGCCCCTTCTTTTGGAGTCTTAGCGCCGTACTTTGAGCGTGATTTTTTTCTATTCGCAACACCTGTTGTATCCAATTTACCGCGCACGATATGGTAACGAACGCCGGGCAAATCTTTTACGCGGCCGCCGCGAACGAGCACGATCGAGTGTTCTTGCAAATTATGTCCCTCACCAGGGATGTAAGCCGTAACTTCTTGGCCGTTAGAAAGACGAATACGCGCGATTTTACGAAGCGCTGAGTTCGGTTTTTTGGGTGTTTGTGTGCGAACGATCAAACAGACACCTCGGCGAAAAGGAGCGTTTTGAAGCGCAGGCGATTTGGTCTTTCTTTTAAACTGCTTTCTTCCGAACCGAATTAATTGATTAATCGTTGGTGCCATAATTATTTTTCCTTCTCCGTCGTGGCTGCCGTTTTCGCAGCGGATTCTTCATTCTTTGACGCAAGAGGCAAAAGATCAGAGATTTCCTTTTCTAATTCAATCTGCTGATGAATTCCAAACCCAGTTCCGGCCGGAATAAGATGCCCCATAATAACGTTCTCTTTAAGACCGCGGAGATCATCGCGTTTACCAGCCGCAGCTGCTTCAGTTAACACACGAGTTGTTTCTTGGAAGCTCGCAGCAGAAATAAAACTTTCCGTGCTGAGTGATGCTTTTGTGATTCCAAGAAGAATCGGTGTCGCCTGAGCCTGGGCCTTGCTCTTTTTCTGCATCTTGTCGTTCTCTTCCGCAAACTTGATTTTGTCAATATGCGACCCGACAAGGAAATCAGTGTCTCCTGGTTCTTCAATTCTGACCTTGCGCAGCATTTGCCGGACAATCACTTCAACGTGTTTGTCATTCAGACGCACACCTTGTAAACGGTAAACTTCCTGAACCTCGTTCACAAGATATTCCTGCAAACTGCGTTCCCCGGAAACCTTGAGAATATCTTGCGGCACCACGGGGCCATCAACAAGCTGCATACCCGCCGTAACTTTATCCCCTTTATAAACGTTCAAATGCTTCCCGTGAGGAATAAGATATTCTTTGGCCATTCCAGTGGAACTTTTAATGATAATTTTGCGCTGGCCCTTAACGATTTCTCCAATTTCAACGATCCCATCAATTTCAGAAATAATCGCTGGATTTTTAGGTTTACGGGCTTCAAAGAGTTCAGCAACACGCGGAAGTCCTCCGGTAATATCGCGTGTTTTCGCGATCTTACGGGGAGTTTTAGCTAAGAGAGTACCGCTGGTAATTTCCTGGCCTTCCTTAACGACGATATGCGCACCGGTAGGAATTGGATAAAACGCTAAAATCTCGTCATTCTTACCGCGAATCAAAAGCTGCGGATGCAAATCTTCTTTGTGGTCAATAATCACGCGCTCAATCATACCTGTCGTAGAATCGAGCTCTTCATTCATTGTCACGCCGGCTTTGACGTCTTCATACTGAACTTTACCAGAAACTTCAGTCAAGATAGGAACCGTATACGGATCCCATTTCACGAAAATTTCGTCCTTCTTAACTTTTTCACCGTCTTTATAGCTAATGATACCGCCGGTCGGAATTGTGTAGCGTTCCAATTCACGGCCTGTTTCATCATGAATGGTAAGCTGACCATTGCGGTTAAGAATAATAATATCGTTATTCTTCGTCACAACAGTTTTTAGACCGTGATATTTAAGCACCCCACTATTGCGGGCTTTAAAATAAGATTGTTCGACAACGCGGGAAGCCGTACCACCGATATGGAAGGTACGCATCGTAAGCTGAGTTCCAGGCTCACCGATTGATTGCGCCGCGATAATACCTACCGCGGTGCCGTGTTCGGCTAAGCGGCCTGTCGCGAGATCACGGCCGTAACATTTCGCGCAAATACCTTGCTTAGATTCGCAGGTCAATACTGAACGAACGCGGATTTTTTCAATTCCGAGCTCTTCAACTTTATCCGCGGTCACTTCATCAATAATTTCGCCAGCTTTAACAATCTGCTGGTCAGTAACAACGTCAACGATATTATCCAAGCCGACTCGACCAAGAATACGGTCCTTTAAGGAAACGATAACGTCTTCGCCTTCGTACATCGGCTCAATAAAGATCCCAGCCAGAGTGCCGCAATCTACTTCGGTAATAATGACATCTTGAGCAACGTCAACAAGACGGCGGGTCAAATAACCAGAGTCAGCAGTTTTAAGAGCGGTATCCGCAAGACCTTTACGGGCTCCGTGAGTAGAAATGAAATATTCAAGCACCGTCAAACCTTCTCGGAAATTGGCGGTAATTGGATTTTCAATAATTTCACCTGAAGGTTTCGCCATAAGACCGCGCATACCTGCCAGCTGACGGATCTGCTGTTTAGAACCGCGCGCGCCAGAATCCGCCATCATGAAAACAGGGTTAAAAGAACCCAATTCTTCAAACATATTGTCAGAAACAAGGTCTGTAATATGCGTCCAGATATCGATTACTTTGTTGTAACGTTCACCATCCGTAATCAGACCGTTTTTATATTGGTTTTCAATATTAAAAACATCCGCACGGGCTTCATCCAAAAGCTTGCCTTTACCCTTCGGGATTTGAATATCATCAATTCCAATAGAAACACCTGAACGGCAAGCTTCCTCGAATCCAAGCGCTTTCATGCGATCTAAAAGCTGAATGACTTCTTGATGCCCAAAACGGCGGTAGCATTCGGCAATAATTTTTGAAAGCTTTCCTTTATTAACAACTTCATTAACAAAACGGAAACCCTTCGGAAGAATCTGATTAAGCATAATCCGGCCAACGGTCGTTTCTACCAGTTCGCCTGATTCAAGACGGAGTTTGCACTTCGCGTGCTTATGAATTTCGTTATCTTGATAAGCAAAAATTGCTTCATCGACACCGGAGAACATGGTGCCTTCACCTTTGACACGCTCCCGCTGCTTGGTCAAATAATAGATGCCAAGGACAATATCTTGCGAAGGCGTCGCGATCGGTTGTCCGCTCGCGGGTGAGAAAATGTTATTGGCAGCCAGCATAATAATACGCGCTTCCATTTGAGCTTCCATGGAAAGCGGAACGTGCACGGCCATTTGGTCACCGTCGAAGTCCGCATTGAAAGCTGTACAAACAAGCGGATGAATGCGAATCGCTTTTCCTTCGATAAGAACAGGTTCGAAGGCTTGGATACCCAAGCGGTGAAGCGTGGGAGCGCGGTTCAGAAGCACGGGATGTTCGTGAATGACTTCTTCAAGAATGTCCCACACTTCAGGCTTTACGCGTTCAACCATTTTTTTTGCGGAGCGAATCGTGTGAACATGTCCGCGCTCTTTTAATTTGCGGATGATAAAGGGCTCGAAAAGCTCGAGCGCCATTTTCTTCGGAAGACCGCATTGATGAAGTTTAAGTTCAGGGCCAATAACAATAACGGAACGGCCGGAGTAATCAACGCGTTTCCCAAGAAGATTCTGACGGAAACGGCCTTGTTTACCTTTCAGCATATCACTCAAAGATTTCAAGGGACGGTTGCCTGCACCGAGCACAGGACGGCCATGACGGCCGTTATCAAAAAGAGCATCAACGGCTTCCTGAAGCATGCGCTTTTCATTGCGGATGATGACATCAGGCGCCTTTAATTCAAGGAGCTTTTTCAAACGGTTATTACGGTTAATCACACGGCGGTACAGATCGTTCAAATCGCTTGTCGCAAAACGTCCGCCATCAAGCGCCACTAAGGGACGAAGGTCTGGAGGAATAACGGGAATAACTTCGAGAATCATCCATTCGGGGTTATTTCCTGATTTCCGAAACGCATCTACGATTTTCAGAATTTTAATTCCACGGGCACGGGCTTGCTTAGATTTCGATGTTTTAACTTGGCGCGAATATTTCAGAGTCATTTTTTCGAGCTCAAGGCATTTCAGAAGATCACGAATAGCTTCAGCGCCCATCTTCGCGATAAAATTATGCGCTCCATATTGTTCCTGAGCTTTTAAAAACTCTTCTTCGGTCAGAAGCTGACGGGGCTTGAGCGGGGTTTCCTTCGGATCCACCACGATATACTCTTCATAATAAAGTACTTTTTCGAGAGCGCGAACACTAAGATCCAGCAAATTCCCGATACGGGAAGGCATGGTCTTGAAAAACCAAATATGAGAAACTGGCGTTACAAGATCAATATGCCCCATCCGCTCACGGCGGACTTTGGACTGTGTAACTTCAACGCCGCAACGGTCGCAGACAATTCCCTTGTGTTTAATGCGCTTATATTTTCCGCAGGCGCATTCCCAATCGCGGGTGGGTCCAAAAATCTTTTCGCAGAAAAGACCGTCTTTTTCGGGCTTCAATGTCCGGTAGTTAATTGTTTCGGGTTTTCTAACTTCCCCATGCGACCATTTACGGATAACTTCGGGAGAAGCAACTCGAATGGAGATCGAATCGAAAGTATTGATGTCGTAGTTCATACTTTTAGTTTCTCCTTAGCGCGCTGTTTGCGATCTTCATCATCTTTAGCTTCCGCTTTTTCTTTTTCAGCGGCAACCGACAATAGGCGATCTTTGTTTTTCTCTGGGATAATATCGATTCCGAGAGATTGCAATTCTTTCACAAGAACGTTGAACGATTCAGGAGTTCCAGCATGCAGCGCGGGCTCTCCTTTAACAATGGCTTCATAAACCTTGGTACGGCCAATCACATCATCTGATTTCACAGTTAAGAGCTCCTGCAAAGTAAACGCGGCACCGTAAGCTTCAAGGGCCCACACTTCCATTTCCCCGAAGCGCTGGCCGCCGAACTGAGCTTTACCGCCAAGAGGCTGCTGCGTAACAAGTGAGTAGGGACCGATCGAACGGGCGTGAATCTTATCATCCGCCAAATGGGCCAATTTGAGCATATAGATGTAACCCACTGTTACACGCTCGTCAAACTTAGCACCGGTTTTACCGTCATAAAGATCCGTTTTTCCGTCACTCGGAAGATTTGCCTTGCTCAACATGTCTTTAATTTCACCTTCGGTCGCGCCGCTGAATACAGGAGTCATAATTTTCACTCCCAATGCCTTAGCGGCCCACCCTAAATGGGTTTCAAGAATCTGACCCACGTTCATACGGGAAGGCACGCCCAGCGGATTCAAAATAATTTCGACGGGCGTTCCATCCGGAAGGAAAGGAAGATCTTCTTCGGGAAGAATTCTGGCAATAACGCCTTTGTTTCCATGGCGTCCGGCCATCTTATCCCCCACAGAGATTTTTCTCTTGGAGCAAACATAGGCTACAACTTTTTTGATCACGCCCGGAGGCAATTCGTCGCCTTTTTTCACGCGGTCAACTTCACGGGTTCTTTCACCGATCAACTCATCAATTTCATCACCCCAAACACGGGCAATTTTTCGGATACTCTCTTCAAGCTCCGGATCATCATCAAGACGGATAGATTCCCAATCGCAAACTTCTAATTTTTTAAGGTCGCCTTTTTCAATTGTGCGGCCGGCCTTGATAAGGACTTCGCCCAAAATATCGTCCACAAGATCTTCCGAGAGTTTTTTCCCAAGAATCATGGAGGAGACTTTGTTTAGGCGTTCTTTTTTCAGAACATCAATACGGTCCTGATAGCGGTTCTTGATCTCATCAATTTCTTTATTTTCTTGCTTGCGTTCGTCACGGCTTTTCGGACGGGATTCTTTTCGCGCGAAAACTTTCACATCAACGACAATTCCTTCCACTCCGGGGGGAACCGTCAAAGACGCGTCACGAACATCGCCGGCCTTTTCACCAAAGATAGCACGGAGCAGTTTTTCTTCAGGAGAAAGCTCAGTCTCAGATTTTGGTGTAATTTTCCCAACTAAAATATCCCCAGGAACGACTTCGGCTCCGATGCGTATAATCCCCTCTTCATCAAGATCTTTAAGGGCTTCTTCGCTTACATTTGGAATATCCCGGGTAATTTCTTCATTTCCAAGCTTTGTATCGCGCGCTTCAATCTCAAATTCTTCGATATGAAGCGACGTGTAAACGTCTTCTTTGCAAAGCTTTTCACTCACAATAATCGCGTCTTCAAAGTTGTATCCACGCCAAGGCATGAAAGCGACAAGAACATTGCGGCCAAGAGCAAGTTCGCCTTCTTGAGTCGCCGCACCGTCAGCAATAATATCTCCGCGCTTAACTTTATCACCAAGCTGAACAAGCGGACGCTGATTAACACAGGTGCCGGCATTTGAACGCTCAAATTTTTTAAGCTTGTAGATCAAGTCATCAATCACAATTTCATTCGCGGTAACCGCTTTAACCGTTCCGCGGGCCTTGGAAAGAATCGTGGCGCCGGAATCTTTTGCCACATGAAATTCCATACCTGTTCCAACAAGCGGAGAGTCTGTGATCAAAAGAGGAACTGCTTGGCGCTGCATGTTTGAACCCATGAGCGCGCGGTTCGCGTCGTCATGTTCAAGGAATGGAATCAACGCAGCGGCAACTGACACGAGCTGCCGAGGAGAAACGTCCATGTAATCGATATCTTCGGGCTTTCTCTTCGGGAAATCTCCGCGAAAACGGCAAGAGATGGTTTCATCTAAAAAATTACCCTTATCATCAAGACGGGCATTGGCCTGCGCAATTGTGTACCGATCTTCAATATCAGCAGTCAGATACTCAATCGTATCGGTGACGCGGCCTTTAACCACTTTGCGGTATGGGCTCTCCAAAAATCCGATATTGTTGACGCGCGCGAAAGTGCTAAGCGAAGCGATTAATCCAATGTTTGGACCTTCCGGAGTTTCAATCGGGCAAATACGGCCATAATGCGAAGGATGAACGTCGCGAACTTCGAAACCAGCGCGTTCACGGGAAAGACCGCCGGGCCCCAAAGCTGAAAGACGGCGCTTATGCGTAAGCTCCGCCAAAGGATTTGTTTGGTCCATAAACTGAGATAACTGACTGCGTCCGAAGAAATCCTTGATTGCAGCCGAAATCAATTTAGGGTTAATCAAATTGTGCGGCATCGCGGCATCGAGATCATAAATCGACATTCTCTCAAGGCATGAACGTTTCATACGGGCAAGACCAACACGGAATTGATTCTGAAGCAATTCACCCACCGAGCGAACGCGGCGGTTACCAAGATGGTCAATATCATCCACACGAACCTCTCCTGTGCGGAGTTTTAAAAGCATCGAAATCACAAGCATGACATCTTCACGGCGAAGCACGGTAGAGCGCGCATCGCCTTCCACGCCGAGCTTACGATTAAGCATAAAACGTCCGACATGGCCAAGATCATAACGCTGTGAATCAAAGAAAAGTTTTTGGATAAGGTCTTTCGCGCTTGCTTCGGTGGGAGGATCACCCGGACGCATGCGGCGGTAGATAGCTACCTGCGCGTCTTGAGCATTGCGATAAGGATCTTTTTCGATTGTATTAACGATACAAGCATCATCCGCCAAATTCACAACATGGATAGAAGAAATCTTGTTAGAGTTAAGCGTGGAGATAAGCTCTTTATTTACCTTTGTGCCGGCTGGAGCAATAATTTCTTTCGAATCAGGATGAATGACATCATCTGCAAGATACTCACCATCCCATTTGCGGCCGGTAAATTCTTTTACCTTCTCAACTTTGTAGAGCTCTTTAAGAATATCAAGCGTCGTGGAATAACCAAGCGCTCTAAGGAGCGTGGTGGCCAAGATTTTACGGCGGCGGTCAATATAAGCATAAAGCACATCGTTAACGTCAGACTCAAATTCAATCCACGCGCCGCGATAGGGAATGATCCGGACGCTGTAGATCTTCTTTCCGCTCGGATGAGTCGTTTCTTCAAGAGAAACACCCGGTGAACGGTGCAATTGGCTGACAACAACACGCTCAGCACCATTGATGACGAATGTTCCGGTGTCGGTCATCAAAGGAAGCTCGCCGATATAAACTTCTTGTTCCTTGGAAATACCCTTACGGACTAAACGCAGTTTAATCTTCAGAGGAGCCGCATAGGTCATTCCGCGCTTATGACATTCCGCGATGGAATACTTAGGCTTTCCTAATTCATAACCCACATATTCAAGTTTGCAGGTTCCATCAAAGCTATCCACAGGAAAACAGTCCTGAAAAGCGCCTTCTAATCCTTGGCGTTTCCGGGCACGTTTTCCGCCTTCGGTTTGCAGAAAATCTTTGTAGGATCTCACCTGAATCTCGACAAGATTGGGCAGAGTGATCGTGTCGTGGATTTTAGTGAAATTTTTTCTTTCTGTCTGAACCGTCATATAAAGATAGCCTCCTGGGTAACCGTCACTGCAAATTTATTTGCGGATTTAGGACGGATAGAGATTACTTAATCTCAACCTTCGCGCCGTTTTCTTCAAGAATCTTCTTCATCTTGTCGGCTTCATCTTTTGTGGCGCCATCTTTAATCGTCTTCGGAGCACCTTCAACAAGGTCTTTCGCTTCTTTAAGACCTAAGTTTGTCAGAGCGCGAATTTCTTTAATAACATTGATCTTCTTATCACCCGCAGCAGCTAAAACGACCGTAAAACTGGTCTTTTCTTCTGCAGCAGCAGCGGCACCGCCACCAGCAGCACCAGCGGAAGGAGCAGCTACAGCAACAGCTGCAGCGGCGCTAACGCCAAATTTTTCCTCAAGCGCTTTCACAAGGTCAGCGAGCTCAAGAACGGTTAATTCCTCAATCGTTTTCAACATGGTTTGAAGTTTAGCAGACACGGCTTTTCCCTCTTTCTTAGTTTCATTTTCAGTTGCAACAGCAGTAGACATATTAAATCCTCCTAAGTAAATTTTCGCTTGCGGCGATTACGCTGTTTGTCCAGCAGCTTCTTTTTGTTTTTTAACTTCGTTAAGCGCAATAACCACTCCGCGCATAAGCGCTGAGAGAGTTAGTACAAACCCCGTGATCGGAGACTTAACGCGTACAACCACCTGAGTCAGGAGTTCCTGACGGGATGGCAGCCTCGAGAGCTGCTTGACAAATTCTTGATCATAAACTTTATCTTCAAAAAGAACGCCGGTAGACGCAAGCTTATCGTGCGTCTTAATGAAATCTAAAAGTGTTTTAGAAATAACCTGCGGATCCTTTTTCCCAAAGGTCACCAAAACGGAGCCTTTAAGAAGTTTTTCCGCATCATTTAACTTGCGGCCCTCAAACACTTTTTTGGCCAAAGCGTGTTTAACCATCATGGTACGGGAAGAAACTTTTTCAATCGCCCGGCGGAATTCGCTTAACTCAGCATCGGGCAGCACGCTAAAACTTGAGAAGAAAGCATAAGGATAGCTTTCAAATTCACGCTCTAACTCTTTCATCATTAATTCTTTAACTAAAGACGGCATTTTTAAATCCTCACAAAGATGTTACAGAAAGTTTAAAACCAGGCCCCTGCGCAGGAGCAAGCGTTACACTCTTAATATAATCGCCTTTACTCGTAGCAGGTTTTGCGTCCACAACCGCGCGAATAACATTCTTTGCATTTTCCAAAATCGCATTTTCAGCGAAAGAAAGTTTGCCGCAAATCGCGTGCAATCCGCCGGTCTTATCACTTTTAAATTCAATCCGTCCGGCCTTTAATTCCTTAACGGAGCGGCCGACGTTAGGAGTTACGGTACCAGTCTTCGGTGTAGGCATCAAACCCTTAGGGCCAAGAACTTTTCCAAGCTTACTCACTTCACGCATCATGTCAGGGTGAGCAACGACCGCGTCAAACTCGAACCAACCTGCTAAAATTTTTTGCACCAAATCTTCCGCACCGACAGCATCCGCCCCGGCATCCTGAGCTTCTTTCGCTCCTTCGCCTTTGCAGAAACAAATCACGCGAACTTTTTTACCGCTTCCATGAGGAAGGGTCACGGTCCCGCGGACGTTCTCAGTACCAGAATCCGCGCGGACACCTAATTGAAAATTAAGCGAGATTGTTTCATCAAACTTAGTATTTTCAATTTTCTTAACTGACTTCACCGCTTCTTCAAGGGTGTAGCGCTTATTGGTATCCACAACTTTTTTTCTAATTTGGTAACGCTTGCTGCGCTTTATGACTGCTGGCATATTATTTCCCCACCACTTCAATCCCCATACTGCGGGCAGCGCCTTCCACAAGACGGATAGCGCTTTCAAGTTTAGTTGTGTTCAAATCAATCATTTTTGCTTTGGCAATTTCAGCCGCTTGATCACGGGTAATCTTACCAATGATATTGCGTCCTGGTTCAGAAGAAGCTTTTGCGAGACCAGCTGCTTTTTTAATCGCGGAAGCCACCGGAGGCTGCTTCATAATGAACGTGAAGGACTTGTCTTTAAAAACGGAAATCACAACGGGAATAATAACGCCCGGCTGTGTTTTGGTGCGCTCATTGAACTGCTTGCAAAACTCCATAATATTCAAACCATGCTGACCAAGCGCAGGGCCGATCGGAGGAGCAGGATTTGCCTGTCCGCCTGGAACCTGTAATTTTACTTTTGTAACGAGTTCTTTTGCCATTGTCTTAGATCTTTTCTACTTGCCAATATTCAAGTTCAACGGGTGTTTGGCGTCCAAAAATGGTGACCATGACGCGCAATTTCCCGCGGTTAGGGTTAATTTCTTCAATAATTCCGTTAAAATTCGCGAAAGCACCTTCCTTCACACGAATATTTTCACCTTGAGAAAACTCCACTTTCGGCTTCGGCTTGGAGGTTTTTTCTTCCTGCTGCCGAATAATCGAGTTCACTTCATCTTCCGAAAGAGCGATCGGGGTTTTACCGGAACCTACAAATCCCGAAATACCCGGTGTGTTTTTCACTAAGTACCAGCTGTCATCCGTTAATTCCATTTGGATCAGAATATAGCCGGGGAAAAACTTACGTTCACTAATCCGCTTCTTACCTTCTTTTACTTCACTGACTTTTTCTGTCGGAATCAAAACTTGATGAATGAAATCTTTCATCCCAGCAAGATCCGCGCGGCTTTCCAAACTCGCCTTCACCTTTGACTCAACTCCGGTCTGCGTATGTAGGACGTACCATTTAGCTGTTGTCGATGTCATAGGATTATCCAAGTAAAAACCGCATCAGCCCGGAAAGAAAGAAATCAACAACTCCGATAAAAATCGCCATCAGGAACGTTGTGACGATTACTACAGCGGTAGCCTGCCAGAGTTCGTTGCGACTTGGCCACGTAACTTTATTTAATTCTTCTTTTGTTTCCTGAATGAAATTTGCCACTTAATTGCCTTTTCTTATGTAACTTTTATTCCAAAAACACAGGCCTGGTAGGATTCGAACCTACAACAAGCGGTTTTGGAGACCGCCGCTCTAGCCA
>CAZEFF010000014.1:0-12821 GCA_964511315.1 uncultured bacterium
ATTTCCGCTATTCCGGGACAACCCCACCCGCATTGATCTCTATGAAAAATTGGCGAAAAGGAAAGGTGATCTGCGCGCGGCATTTGATAAGCTCGCCGAGCAGGGGTTTATGCTTAAGAAAACTAAAGGGAAAACCGGCATAGCCAATACTTACGAAATCACCGACTTAGGCGAGCGGATGGAAGCTCTTATTTCCGCGCGTTCCGAAGCGCGCGCAGCTGAAGGGCAGAGAAGTCGATCTGAAGTGCGCGGTAAAAATGAGCGAAATAAATCCAAGATGGATGATAGGAAAAAGAAACTTTTGCTGGATGTGCCGTCTCAAGCTGACGCGGCGGAATCATTCAAGGAAATAATTAAACGTCCGCTGCCGCCTGAAACTAAAGCTGAGAAGATGATTCCAGCGCTGCCTGATTTTGAAGTCGAGTCGGGCCGGAATTTTTCCGGATTAAGAACAAAAGAGTTAGAGGATGTTTTGTGGGGGAATATTCTCGGCTCGGACATGGTCTATGATTTAAGAGCGAATCAGGCTGAACTGCGCACTCAAACGATTAAGATTATTCAAGAGAAGATTGAAAGAGCCGTCATTCTTTTTCCGGAAAAAAATAATTTAAAAGAGATATTAGCGCAAAAATTTGAACATGTGATGAATCGCCCATGGCTTACTTTTGACGGATTGATCGCGAAAGTGGCCCATATGACGGCTAAGGAAGATAAAGCGGATGAATATATCCTTTTGGCCCAGAACAAAGAAAACGGCAATTTTTACGTCGCCAAAGAAGTTTTTTCAGATAGTCCTTCGCCTGAATTAATCGCTCTTTTAGTGTTTAAAAAAATCGCAGCCGATATTTTTTCTGACGATGAGATCAACCGCATATTTAATGCTGATGGCATGAACGGGAATAAGACGGCTCAGCTGGACAAGACAGTTCATGAGCTTTTAGCCAGGCGGACGGTCCATTATCAGGTTATTCCGCTGGTGCGGGCAATTTTTGAAGCTCATGGAATTGTTTCGCGCATGATGAAAGAGCCCGAAAAATACAGCGAGCAGGCTGTTGAAAGCCAAAAACGTGTTGCCGCAAAAAAGATCGAAGAGAGTATGCGCGTGATAATAAGCGAGAATTCTGCCGCGCTGAGAACCTCCATGGTTAAGCCTTTTAAAAATATAGCGGGGCAGATGAAGGGGCTTCCCGTAATTGAAAGCATTCTTGACGATGCGGGTGTTTGGTCTGCGCTGGAATATCAGAATTTGCAAGCGATGCGTTACCATATGTTTAATTTTGATCTTGTGCGCGTTCTTAGGCTGAATCACGAAAATGATTTGATTGAAAACTATTTAGCAAGTCAGAAAACAATTCAGGAGATTCAAGACCGGTTTGGGGATGATGCGCGGTTAGCTTCTTATGAGTTTAAAATGATGCTGGATCAGCTTCAGGACCAGATCGCGGCTGCGGCTAAAAAAGCCGAAGACAATATTATTCTCGCCCAGAACCTTTATCTTTACATTCCTGACCGGGATTTTATAAAGAGATTTTCAGGGTCTGACTCGACAACTTTGTTAAGTCCGCAGGTTCATCTCGCTGAAGAAGGGCTTGAAGATTTGCGCGGGCTAATGGATTTGATTGAGCCGTATGTTTTTATTCATGTGATTGCCAATATCAATAAACCGGCCGTAGAAGCTTTTTCAAAACTATCGGTTAAATTGAATTCGTTAAAAGAAGAGCTGGGGAAGAAAGAGAAACGTCTTTTGAACCGCTCCGAAATCAGAAGTAACGGTAATGGCAATGGAAACGGCGGCGAGGTTTCGATTCATGAGCGCCTGCTTTCTCAAATTATTTATGACCGGTACGTGGCTTTCAAGGGATCGCATGCCGGTTATAAGCCGCAGCTTTTTGAAAGTGAGCCGAAAATTCTTTCGCCGAAGGATCCCGCGTTCCGTGCCATCCGCGACGGCATGATTCATTACAAGCGTGATTTTGACTCTGTAGACGCTCAAAACCGTTTTAAGAAAATGCTCCGAAAGACAACCATTATGGCGGTGGATCTGCCTTCCGTTTTTTTTCATGACGATCCCAAAAATCCTCTCACGCGAATCATGCAGATATCGTTTCGCAGGCGGACCATTATGCTGAGTAAAAAACTTTTGGAATCGCTCGATTCGAGCAATCTCGATGTGCAGGAGTTCATCGCGGATGTTTTGGATATCGGGCAAAAACTGCTTGATAAATATGATGAATATCTCAACAAAATGGATCAAAAGGGGGCGACGCGCAGCATTGTTTCAGAAGGGCTGCACGAAGCCTATGCAGCGATTAATCTCGAAGTTAAATATGCTCAGAGTCAGGCGGAGAGCAATATTTACTGGGGGCAGTATTTCGAATCTCACGAACACGGTGTTTCGCTGCACGATCTTGATTTGAAATTAAGAGACGAGGAGCGCAAACGGATTCAGGCGGCTGAGCTGAGTTTGACTGAAAAGGCATCTGCGGTTCAGGAAATCCTCAAAGACTGGCGTGAATCTTCGGGGTATAAAACGGTTCAAGTTCAGGAAAGGCAAAAACAGATTGCTGAGCTCCTTGGAAGTAAAGGGGATGATAGCAGTTATGAAAATATCGCGAGAATCAAATTGATTGAACTCGCGCATGATTTGCAGAAATTGGCTTTTTCTTATGAGCATTTAGGCCATAAGGAGCGCGCGCCTAAATACTATGAAATGTCGCTCAAAATGCTCAAGGCCACTCAAAAAATTGACCAGCAGGGCTTTTTCCCGATCCAGGAACAGGAAGAAATTATATATTTCATGATGCGCTCAGGCGATCTTGAAGGGGTTCAGCGCGAAATTAACAGGCTCTTGAATATTGAGTACGTCCCCGCGTTCAACCGTGATCACCAGCGCGATGTCCATCAGCTGCTCGTACCGCTTTGGGCGCAGGAAGCCGCTTTGGATCTTCTTTATAAACTTCAGTTTTATAAGTCAATCAACCAATCAAAAAAGATGTTGGCGGTGATTCGGGATGTGGAAAGCCAGCTCGTTGTGCTTTACCGAAAATCTTATGATGTGGAGCAGCGCAAGGAGAGTGATCAGCAGGAGAAATTCGGCGTGAATATGATCACATCGAGAAATAACAGTCTTGCCCGCCCATTCAGGATCTTTGTTCAGGAATTCGGCGACATTATTGATTTTAGCTGGCAGCGGCAGGTCAAAAATGAAAATGAAATTCTTGTGATGGTCACTGCCTCGATGCTGATGGCGAGCATGGAAAGGCCCCGTCCGATCGGTAAGGTTTATTTTTCTCTGCTTCGTGATCCGGAAACGAAAGTTTGGCACGCGGAAGCAAAAGCGATTGAAGATAAAGGGCAGGTCTCTCAGCCTTTGAAGGTGACGTCGGGACTGCTCTCGCAATATCCCTACCTTGGCGCAACATTGCTTCGGCTCGCGCTTAAATTGACCGTCGCGAGTAATATTCAGGAGTTCCATTTAACCATGGATCCCGATAAACGCGAAGAGGCCGGCGTTTTTATTGATACTAAACATCATAGCGGTGACCCGCATGTCGTATTTAACAATCTTTCCAAAAGCCTGCTCGTGCTGCAGTACGCGAAGCTTGCGGTTAATGTAGATGGTTCCAAGCGTTCGGAGGTAAGATCGAAAGGGGTTTTTCTGGGCTATAAGCCTGAAGATGAACGTTTAGCACATTTTGATATGAAAATTACTGGGTTGGATGAAGAGCCGAAGGTTATTTTCGCGGATAATACGGAAGAATTGACCTCGCAGATCAATCAATTGGGTTTTGCTCCCGATTTTTTCCGCGCTGAAAAGCTTGATGATCAAACGGTTCAGATTTATTTTGAAAATAGACCTGTGAAGAAAATTTTGATGTCCCAATCCGCAGGGGAGGCCGCCGTAAATTTTCACGGAGTTCTTTCTCTTGCGAAATCAATCCGCGAGAACCGGATAATTCCTGCGGAAACAAAAAAAGAGGCCCTTGGAAAAATCGCGGAATTCCGCAGGGATATCGTTGCCGGGCTTTCGGCCGATCTGATTTGGGATAAATCCTTGGACCAAGCGGCGATCCAAATTAAGCAGGATCACGCGAAAGAAGCGGCGCGCGCTATTGAGGAAGCTATGAGCGATCTCGTTAAGCGCTATGAATGGGAAGCTCAAAGCCCGCTTTTAGCGCCCTTGCGGGATGTCATCCGCCAGATTTCTAATTACCGTTCTGAGCTTCGATCAGATCATCAAACGCAGCTGCTGAACGCTGAACAGTTTAAACAGATTCGGAAAGATTTGAAGCTTTCGCGGTATGAATTGGGCGCCAAGCTTTTTAATGTCGATCGTTATATCGGAAGTCATGTTTATGATTGGGAAAAAGGTCTGAAGCAGATTCCTGAAAAAATGCAGCGCCGGGCCATTGAAATTTGGGAATCGGAAACCGGCAAACCGATTTCGGAATTACACATAGCTGCGGAAGCTGCCGATGAGTTTGAAACAGAACCGTTGGAAGAAGTTGAAGAGGCTGAGACTAAGCCGGAAGTGCCTGTCACTCCCGCAGTGCCGATGCCTGTTGTCCGCCCGGTTTCAGCGCCAGCTGCAAACAAAACAGCTGCCGCGGCTCCAAAAGCTTCGGTGCCCGAAAAACCTGCTAAGCCGGTTCAAAAGCAGCAGCCGGCACCTAAACCGGTTTTGCCGAAACAGCCCTCACTGTCGCAAATCCGTGAGGCCCTTATGCGCGAGGGGTTGACGCAGCCGCCGATTGAATCACGGCGGCCCGAACCCGTCCGGGAAGCCTCTCCTGAAAAGCGGCTTTCAAAGCTAATCAAGGAGTTTCGTCAAGCGCAGCCGAATGCGCCGCTCTTTGGGCTTTTGAGGCAAATCCGGAGACATGAAGCCCCTGAAGTTGTTTACGCGTTGACAGAACGTTTGGAAAAGAAACCGCTTTCGTCTTTTGAAATGAATGAAGTGCAGATCGCGAAGAAAGAAGCGAAGGGCTATATGCGCTCTGAAGCGCGTTCATCTAAGAAAAAGAAAAAAGAAGCTTCTCCGGAGAAAGATCCTCAAGGGTGGCTGATTCAGAAGTCAAAAGAGCTGGTTGAATCGTATCTTGCCTGGGTGCCTTTGAAGAGCTGGCGCGATTGGATGCGGCCAATTGTTTACCGTTTATTGGATATTGAAAATCAAATTAACGCGAGTAAGCAAGACGCTCTGGATGATTCGGTGCTTCTTGCGAACGCGGCGAATGCCAAACGCGGCAAAGAGAAGGAGAAACGGGCGAAAAAGCGTGAGCAGGAAAAGGCGGAAGCGAGAGCCTTGAAATCTGAAAAGGAAACGGACAAATCCGTTCTGTTAAGACAGGAAGTATTTCAAGGGAGGCAGGAAAAAAATCCTGAGTTTGACCGTCAATTTGAATTATTTGAAAAAGAAATTCAAGCAGAGATCACACGGGTTTTGGCGCGTCTGACAGACCAGTTCCAAGAACGGGGCAAAATAAATCTTACGGGAGACGCGCTTATTCCTTTCAAAGATAAATTTGACCAGAGAGTTAAGGAGCTTGCTGCGAAATTTAAATTTACGGCGGTTGAAAAAGCCGAGTTTGATGCCCTTCGGAGACTTTATTCCGCGAGCCTTGGCCAAGAGGTGAGAGATTTGAAACGGCGGTTTGATGATGAGCGGGCTGAGCGGGAATTGAAAGATGAAGAAACAAGAATCGCGGAAGAGAAAAAGCGCCGTGCTGAGGAAGCAATTCAAAATTCTGTCCTTGCGGCTCAGGCGGCGTTGGAAGCGGGGGAAGCTGCTAAAGTAAAAGCGCGTCAAAAGGAAATTGAGGATGCCCGCGCGCATTTGGAGGGTGCGATGAATCATCTGGAAGATATTCTTTATAAGCAGAAAGTTCAGCTGAATCCTGATACCGTGCAAGACCACCGGCAAGTTCAGATTTTTAAAAAGAAAGTTGAAGATGAAAAACGCTTGGATCAAACTGAACAGCAGGCATGGCTGGACCGTCTTTCGGATTGGATTGAATCATTTAAACCCGAGATTCGTGAAGCGAAAGGGAAGAATATTCATTTAGACGCTATCCAATTTAATTTCGCGAAGCAGCTGAAAGATGCGCAGCTGCTTATGGCTAAAGGACAATTGAGCAGGGCGGTGGATCTTTTTGAAAAACTCGCGGGGAATGATTATGTGACCGAGTCAATCCGCGTAAAAGCCTTTATTGGCGCGGTGAATGCTTACCGCCGAAAAGGAGATTTTGAATTAGCTGCTGTGGCGGCTGACGCGGGATTAGAACTTTATCCGAACCAGCCGGATCTTCTTAAAGAACAGGCCTCTCTCCAAAAACGCCGCTCCGAAGCGCGCGTGGAAGCAGCAAAAAAAATCGAATCACTCAAGTCATTAATGAGCAAATTGGAATTTCTTAAAATCGATGAAGACCATTACGCTGGAAGGCTTTTTCTTCACCGTTTGTCAAAAGTAGTAGATCTTCTGCATTGGGGTTATGTCGCTTTGCTGGCAGCTGTTATCGTGATTCCTCTTTGGATTCAATGGCTGGCCGGCCCGGCCGGCGCTTTACCTCTCCAGCCGGTACTGATCGGTACTGGGCTGCTTGGAAGCGCTGCTTTTACAATCTACGTTTCGCAGCGCCTCTTGCGGTTCGTGACATGGTGGGATGAAATCAAACTTCGAAAGATAAGAATTGAAAAAGTAAAAATTAAGCGGGAAATTCTTCAGTTCCTGGAATTGCCGGGAAATCATGCGGATGGGGTAAGAGAGATTTTGTCCCGCGTTCATTCTCCTTTAATGGATCTTGATATGCCAAAATTCCGGAATCTCGAAGGGCAGATCCTTTTTCGGCTGGATGAATTTGACCGCTACGCTTCGAATCACCCCGGGGCCCGAAAAAATCTTTTTTTCAAGCCGTTGGCAAAACCCTTTGAAAAACTTCTGATCGATTATGTTTATTGGCAGGGAACGTATATCGGACAGCGCGGTCTCAAATGGATTTTAAAAGATCTGGAAAAATATAGCCGTGCTCTTGAAAAAGAAAGCCAAAAACTTCGATCCGAAGCGAGACTGCCGAACAGGTTCGGCAGCGAGTCCGTTCTGAGCGAAAACGCGAAGAGCGAGGCGCGCATTGAAGAGCAGGATTTTATTGATCTTATTCATCAAGCGGTCGGCGCGGGGATCGAAGTGCCGCTCCGCCCGAATAATCCTCATTGGACAGCTCATTTGAATCCTAAGTTTATTGAAGCGCGACGTGAAGACTTTTTGCAGGGCATTCGCCAGCTTATGGAGGCGCTCGAGCAAGATGGACGTCCGCTGGAAAGCGGCCTCTCATATATTCATATGAGCGCTGCATCAAACTTTCATCTTGAGCAAGGGGATTCGCTGATTCTGATGGCGATTGGCAGTGTGCTGGGTGTGTGGACGATTATCACTGATCTGCAGGTCGATGGAATAGGTAATCCATTTTCAGATTTTTTCCCGATACTGAACCGCATTAATTTTGAAGCGATTAACCGCTCTGAAGCGCGTGCAGGTGTGACGAAGCTAAGTTTAAAAGATACGAAATTGAATTTAATCGACGGGGCACTGAATTTTTGGACATTAATTCCTGAGCCGTCGGGGAACCGGGAAAGAATAATGTCCGCGTTTCGGAATCCTTTAATGCCGAAGAGATTTGTTTTGCCGGGAAATTACCAGTTTACCCGCCCGGAAGATCTTCTTACGGCCTTGGACCGTTTATCCGGCTTAAGAGATGCTCCGCATATTGCTGGAATCATTATTGATTGGGATGCATTTGGTTCATGGCAGCAGAGGATTGTTTCTAAAATCAAAAAACTCGATAAGACAGGGAAAGTTGTTTTAATCGCGGTCGGAAATAAATCCCCGGGCAAAACAGATTCTGCAAGCGTGATTTATTATAAACCGTTTGGTTTTACCGATTTTGCGGACGATCTGAGCGCAGCCTTAAAAACCAAACCCCTTGTCCCTCGGTCCTCGCAGGGTTTGCCGGTCCGTACCGGGGCTAAATTCCTTGCCTTTGGTAAATTGGGCGAACCTCAGCAGGAAATTAAACCCCAGCCCATTCCCTTTGCCGAATTGAAAGCCAATGAAGGAAAACAAGTCCGTCTCGAACTCGGGATTAAACTGGGCAGAGATGCCGCTGTAAAAGGGGTCATGGATGTTTTCATTGCTTCGGTATCGAAGAAAAGCGGTGAAAAAGCAGAGGTTGTGATTGACCGCGTCTTTATCCCAAAAACAATTATGTATGCTAAGGGCGATCTTCTCTATGTCCGCAGCCGGGCTCAAGAAATGAATTGGCATTTGAGTATCGGTGTTATCCCGACCGAGCAGGATTTTGTGATTTATTCGGTGAAGCCGCTCCCGCGCTCTGAAGCCCGGCAAACGGAAGCATCGAAGAAAGCGCTGAAAGAGGCCGCCGGCACAATCATTAAAATTGGGGCCAATGAATTTTCGATCGGCTGGCCTTTCCTGGTCCGGCAGCTCGAATCCATTAAAAATACGGGGCAATTGCCATCAGAATATTGGGCCCCGCTTCTTTTGCGGCAATTGGACACTTTTGCCGAGGATTTCCCGGGATTGCATTTATATCAAGAGACTGCCTTCCAGAATTTAATCCGCGCCCTTGAAATGGCCGAAGCCCGTTCCGAGGTTCGGGGTGATGAACAATTGCCTTCTATCCCCATTGAAGGGTTGTGGTCCGAGTCAGAAGCAAATACGGGAGAAATTAAGCCGTTTGAAAAAATAGATCAGCAAACCAAGCAAACGGCTGCCTTGATCTCGATTGCGAAATTGGTTTCGAATCACACAGATAAACCCAATATAGAACCCACTGCTGCATACGAAAAATTCCGTAGAATAGGATTTGAGTGGTTTGAGGCGGGGCTTTTAACCATTACCATGTTCATGCCGCAAACCGTTTATTCCGCCCTTCCTTTAGAAGAGATCTATAAAAGTACTTTGGCCGAATACAAAGACCCTATCGTTGCATCTATTTTAACCCTCGCGAAGTATGTGCCCCGCAAGGAAGATATAGATAATGCCCGTTTCGCGGATAAAACCTATGAAAAATATAAAGGATGGGGAGTCATGCCCGCGGCCGCCGCGGTGCTCGTGCTCGCGGATATTGCTTCCCAATATAAAGTTCAAGCGGCGCCTGCTTTGCGATTGAAATCTGAATACGAAAGATTTTTACAGCGGCCTTTTGATATGTATCAAGGTTTTCTGGCGGCTAAAGTCGAACCTGTTAGCGCGGCTATTCTTACCCTTTTAAAATTCATGCCTGACAATACGCTTCCTTCCGTCGGAGATCAGCCCTTGGATGTTTATCGTTTTACGAGGGATTTGCGGAAGGATTCTCTGTTTGCCGCGCTTGAAACATTGGCGGCCTATATGCCGCATGAGCGTTTGTCTTCCAGCGAATCAATTTTGGATCTGGTAAAAGATTATGCCGTTCAACTTCAGCAAAACCGTTCCGAAGTTCGGTCAGATGAAAATGCTAAAAAACCGCGCGGAGTAAAGAATACCAAAGAAGAAGTTCAGCCCCGCTCTCTTTCTCCGCAAGAACTCGAGAAAATAGCCCAGCAAAAAGCTGAACAACTGTGGAAACAGGTCAACGTGATGCAAAGGATGCTGACGGTTGCCGCGGCGATTGAAATGACGGATGAAAATTACAATTATAAGGGGTTTTCCGCCCTGACGCGTTTTATGAGCCACTTAACTTATTTATCTGCAAGACGGCCGAATGCCCGAAGTCTTGCTGCTGCCGCGAAACTTGTGCCGAAATTTATTTGGGAACTGAACAGCCCTTTAAGCCGCCAGCTTGTGAGAACAGTTGCTCACGTGCTTGATCATCCCGAAAGGCTTAATCCTGAATTTGAAAAAATCTGGGAAATGTTCCAAGCGCCTTTATCCCGCTCCGAGGCACGGGTCGAAGTTCCGCATACGGATTTTGATGAGTTTAAACTCGCGGATATGCTGCAAGGCGGACTTTACCGCTTTATGCATACAAGATTTGAAGACGCGAAATTAGAAACCGTGCGCGATCTGCTTGTGTTTGTCGCGAATTCTTCTGCGCAATTTCAGAAAATGTTTCCCGATGAGGCGCACCGGGAAAGAATTTTTAACGAGGTCTTTAACCTGCTTTCCGGTCATCTTTCAATCGTTCTGCCAGTTCTTGTCAAACAAGCCGGCGCGCTTATTCCTATTGATATTTTATCATTGGCGCTTTTAAGGGTTAAAGGAGTTGATTCACTGAAAGTTGTTAAGATTTTGAAACAAAAAGGCGTGCGTCATTTTAATGATTTTTCTCAGTTTATTGAGACGAGATCTGCCGAATTCACAGAAGTGTTCCCGAATGCCAAAATCCGTTCTTTTGTTCAAGGACTCGTCTTGGGGGTCAAACGTTCCGAAGCGCGGAATGCGGTGAATGTAAAAGATGTTGTTTCAATTATAAAAAACGCAAAAACGGAACTTGAGCAGCGTGAAGAAGCGGTCAGAAGTTTGGCGAAGTTCCCAACGGATCAGCTTGCGAGGTTTGAAGCGCAGCTGCTTGATTTTGCGAATATGACAAGTAACCCATTGAGTTTGCGCGCAATGATTATCCGCGTGCTTCGTGATCAATTGCGGTACAGTGAAAACAAGATTCCCGAATGGTTCCGGTCCCGGCAAGCTGAAATGCTCGAAAATATCAAGAAAGCGAAGTCCGCGTCAAAACCGGGAGTGAAACATCAGTTGATTAAAAAAATTGATGATGCCTGGGTCGAGTCACCCGAAGAATCCATTTGGCTTTTGGATAATATCCGCCCTTATCTTGATGGTAATGCCACGGGCGACGCGTTTGCTCTTGTAAAGGAATCCATCCACGCGCTTGGCATCATTGGCCCGCCGGCGGGCCAATTCGGGGCTGCGGATGTGCTTGAAACGTTGCTCCGCAATACCGAAAGAAAATGGAAAATTGAATCGGATGTTGAGTGGGCTTTGTCCCGAATTAAATCCGATGCCCGCTCCGAAGCGCGAGGCAGGGAAGAATTTGAAATGATGACGCCCAGCCGGATTGAGGCGCGGCTTGCGGAACTGCAAGAGCAGATTGACCGTGAGCTCGGGAGAAATGAAAAAGAAGCCGGTTTTTATGAACGGATAAATGTGTTATTTCGTGCCGCAAGTATTATCGTCACGCATTTCGTTATTTTAGTATGGCAGCGCCTTGACCTGCTTTTTTTACTTATCGGGGCGGTCGGGATTTGGGCATTGTGGAAACATTTTGGAATGCTCCAGACTCAAAAAGCTGTGCGCGAATGGTCGGAACTCAAACAATATCAAGCTTCCCTTCAAAAAAAATCATCCGAATCCCGTTCCGAAGTGCGGCCCCCGTCAATTAGCAGCGTTCCGGTGCCTAGCGAAAGCGCTAGGAGCGAAGCGCGGAGCACGGAAGCTCAGCAATTGCTTAATGTGGTGAATGAGGCTTTGACCCGGACCGTGCCCTTGTATGCCGCGATTAATAAAAGGCTCCATCCGGAGTCTGTACTAAGAGAGCCGCTTTACCAAATGGTCTTTCAAGGGAAAGCGATTTTGGTGCTTCACGCAGAGTATCTTGCTTTACTGCGGGATATCCGGGATAAGCTTGACGCTTTTCTTGCTGGACAAGAGATGCCGACCAACAAAGACATTGAATGGATACAAAATCTCGCGAGTCTCGATGCGCGTATGTTTTCAGTACCAAGAAAAATTTCTGAAATGGGTGAAGATCAATTAAGCGCTGGAGAACGTCAATTTTTAATTGGAAGGCCGGAAGGCAAATGGTGGACGATTATCCGTGAACTAGAAAAAACCAAAGAAGTCTTCAATCAATTTTATTGGTCGCCGGAAGTCATGCTCATCCGTTTAAAGCGCTACTCTAGAATTGCGATATCGGATGTAACAATTAAAACGGAACCAAATTTCAAAATCATTCTTTCCCGTATCGATGGAAAGCCTTTTGCGAATGACGAAGAGCGAATGTATGGATTAGCGGATTATGTCGGAATTGATTTTCTGTGGTTCGAATCAGAACGCCATCGCGCTGTTTTCCAAGATAAGGGCGGAAAATTTCACTCTCTATTGTCCCGCTCCGAAGCGCGGATCAGCCCGGTTGAGTTTACAGTCAATTCGTGGGAAGAGTTTAGAACGCAAGTCAATGGCTTACGTTCTTCATATCCTGTTTTTGATGGAATCTACGTTAATGAAAATATTCTTCCTTTTGAAGGGCCGAAAGCCGCGCCTTATCCGGGAAATCTTTTGGAAGCAGTTTTAACAGATGACGCAATGATGGCTTTTTTAAAACAAGCCCGCCGCAAAGAAAATCGCGAACTTACTTTCCCCATCAAAATAGAAGTGAGGCAGGAGGACGGCCGGATTCTTCTTTTTATTTCCTCCCGTTCCGAAGCGCGGAATCCGTCCGCTAAATATGAAACGGAAAAAGAGATTGTTTTAAAAACCAATATGCATGTCCAGCCCTCAAACGCGTTTTCATACGTTCTTCGGGCGGCTGGTTTTAGCTTCGGCGAGGATTTAAAAATCTACTATGCGGCGCCAGATCATTGGGAGACTGATGCTATCGAGCCAGAAGATGCCTGGTTAGGGGCTGCCTTTAAGATCGGCATTGGTTCCAAGATTAACTTGATCGCGCGAAGTGAGAAGATCAATACGAATATCTTGAACATCGTTTTAAATTATGTGAGCTCCGCATTAGAAATGTATGAAGAAAAACAATCGCCGGAGGGAGTCAGTTCCGTCGCGAAAAAATGGATTAAAGAAAAGCTGACGC
>CAZEFF010000014.1:12831-36674 GCA_964511315.1 uncultured bacterium
AAGAGACGAAATGATCCGCGATCTTGATGCTCTGAAATTTGATTACCGGAAGTACCGAATTTCAAATGAGTCCGAAAGTCATGCTCTGAGTTTCTGGACGCATCCAAGCGAAAGAAAAGCAAAAAGTGAAGCGCGTAGTTTGGAAATCGTTAATTTGAATGCCAAGCCTGATCTAAAAGCCGTGCTTTTTGATTTTGACGGAACGTTAAGCGATACGCTCGAACTTCAGTATCAAGCGTTTGGCCGCTTGTATCACTGGATCGTGAACGCAAAATCGGAGCCGAATCCTTCGAAAGAATCCTTGGCTCCCGGAAAAGCTTTTCTCGACGCGACGATGGGTAAGCTTGCCTCAACGCAAATTGAAATGATGATGGCCGAAGGTGAAAAGAAGGGTGTGACCTTTAAACAGTGGAAAGAAATCTTAAAAAGCTTGGCCTCTTCTTACGAGGTTGAAGCAAAGATCAACCCGCTTCTTGCGCGGGTGAGCCGTGAAAATCTTGTTCTGGCTTTCTCGCTTCTTTATGAAGTCTTTCTTCTTGATGATGCAGAGAAAAATCCACCTCAGCCGCTTCCCGGAGTTCTTGATTTCATCCGGGCTCTCCGTGAGCAGGGCGTTTCTTTATATGTAGGAACGGGCACGGTTCAAAGTCTTCCGGAGAAAATTTTGAAAGCTTGGGGAGTGCGGGATTCTTTTGAAGATGTTTACGGAACTCTTGTGGATCAGGCCTCTCCATTTCCCCGGGGCAAAGCGGATATGCTTGAAAAGATTAGAAAGGTTCACGGACTCGCTAAAAACAAGGTCGCGATTTTTGGAGACGGCGCAGGGGATGTTATTGCTTCATGGTTTCATGGCAATCCAGCCGAAGGGAAAGATAAGAAAAAATTTATCGCGATTGGTATTACAAAATCAAACGAAGCCTTGGCTCAGAAGTTAATCAATAACGGTGCTGATTTCCTTATTCCGAGTTTAGAAGATTGGACTTCTTATTGGCAAACAATCGGTCTCCCGGTCCGTTCCGAAGCGCGGCAGACAGTTGCTCTTTTGCCTGAAGAAAATGAAAAACTTGAAAGTATCCGTGAGCGATTGAGATTGTTCACTAATAGTATACGCGAGGCAATCGGGAATGTATCAACAAGACTAGGCTTTCTTCATGGGCTCAGAACAGTGGAAATAATAAAGTTTTCGCATTTGAATTCGGTACAGGATTTCGAGATGCTTAAGGGGGATTTAGAGAGTACAAATAAGGTGTGGGATCTGTTTGTGACATCGCCTGTTAATAGCTTGAAAGAGGTTAAGTTGGAACGTTTTGGTGATTATCTTTCTTGGCATGTTGCAAACGCAATAATTGAATCGTCAAAGAAGTATGAATTTAATGAGCAGATTCAGCAAGATGTGAAGGCTCAAATCGGTGCATTTAGAAAAATCACCGATGACTTTGGAAGTCTAACCGCTGCGATTATTTTACGATTACAAGCGTCGAGTCAAAATATACAGTCCCGCTCTGAGGTAAGGGGACAGCAGGAATCAGCTTTGGAAGTCTCAAAAGAGATGACGGCGAAAATTGTGGCAAGGGGAATGGAATGGCTCGTGCCGATGTTATTTGCGGCAGAGGATACCGTGAGCTCTGAGCGGATTGCGAAAGAGATCGCTGTCTTGTCTCAGCTTTTCCAGAACAGCGCGATCGCGATTGCGCCGGCTGATCTTTTGGCGCAAATGGAAGATGACGCGAGAAAACAATATATCGAGATGATTAAGAAGGCCGCAGGAGTTGGCCCGGTTTCTCAAAAAATTATCTTTGCCGGCAAAGAAGCAGCAGCGCTTGCTGAAGTTTTTTCCGGCTATGATCTCTTTAAGAATTCTTCTCAGATGCATCAGTTGGTTCAAACTGATTCCGCGGATGAAAATATTTTAGCGGAGCGTATGAAAAACAAAGCAGTTTCAGCTTCTTTTGAGAATTTAGATGAAACGCAAAACTTATCGCTTATCCCGGCATTTAAAATTTCCACCGAGGAATTCGCGAAGCTTTCTTCGCATGAACAGCTTCAATATATGAGCCATCTCACTCAGCTTCAGCTTTTAACGGCGGAAGCGTTGAAAGATCAGTTGAGTGATAAATCTGCCGACCGAGTAAAGGTCATGCGTGATTTCTTGACCAAAGCGGGTATTCAGTTCACCGAAGAGGGCGGATTCCTCAAGCCTTCCGCGCAAAGCCTCATCGCCGCCGATCTCACTCAGCTCACGCAGGCTTATCAGCTCACCTCCAAATCCGCGTAGCAAGTTTTAAAAAACAATAAGTGCGGGGCCTGTCAGCAACGCTTCCCCGCTCATCTCCTCAGAATCTTTTCCACATGAACCAGTGTATTCAGCTGGCAATCGCTGTTGATTCGCAAATTTTAGCTTCTAGATTTTTAAGGGTAATGGCATTGTGAAAAAGATTCTTCCTCATTCGCGGGGATGCCCCTCGTTGCTGCCACCCGCATTTAATTCGCTTTTAGCCAAGCCGAAGCCTCTTCCTTGAGAAACGTCTGGAGCCCGTCATTTTGGATGGAATGCAAAATGCGGGCGGAAGCGAGCGAAAACTACACAATCCGGTATTGATTTGTAGTTTGAGCGTTTTCGAAGGGAAGAGCTGAGGCCTTTTGACCTCAATAGGGGTTTCTGCTACTATACCCGCTCTATGCCGAAGCCATTATCCTTTCAAGAGTTAATCCAAAAATTGAACGTTTATTGGGGCTCCAAAGGCTGTCTCATTACCCAGCCTTATGACCTTGAAGTCGGAGCCGGAACTTTTTCTCCGCACACCTTTTTGCGTGCGCTCGGCCCCGAGCCCTGGAATGCGGCTTATGTGGAACCGTCCAGACGGCCGACTGACGGACGATACGGCGAAAACCCGCACCGCACTCAGCACTATTATCAGTATCAAGTGATCTTAAAACCCGCGCCTGAAAATTCTCAGGAGCTCTATCTCGATAGTTTGCGCGCGGTCGGTATCGATCCGCTGAAGCATGACATTCGTTTTGTGGAAGACGACTGGGAATCTCCGACGCTTGGCGCATGGGGACTAGGCTGGGAAGTTTGGCTCGATAGCCAGGAAGTGACGCAGTTTACATATTTTCAGCAATGCGGTTCGATCGATCTTGAAATGATTTCTTGCGAAATCACTTACGGGCTTGAGCGTATCGCGATGTTTCTTCAAGGTAAACACTCCATGTTTGATATTGAATGGACTCCCGGCGTGACTTACGGTGATGTACATATGCAAGGCGAAAAGGAATTTTCCAAGTTTAATTTTGAAGCGTCGAACCCTGAAATGTTAAAACGCCACTTTGAAGACTACGAAGCGCAGGCAAAAAAACTTTTGGAAGAAGGTTTGGTGCTGCCCGCGTATGATTCTTGCCTGAAAACATCCCACTATTTCAATCTTCTTGACGCGCGCGGTGCTGTCAGTGTGAACGAACGTCCGCGTTATATCGGACGTGTCCGCGCCTTGGCCCGGGGCTGCGCCGAAGGGTATCTCAAGAGCCGTGAAGCTCAAGGCTTCCCGATGCTTAAAAAACAGTTAAAAATGAAAAAGTTAAAATGAAAAAAGAGAATGCTGTCATTGCGAGCGTAGCGAAGCAATCGCTTTTCTTTATTGATAAAAACTGCGATTGCCACGCCCCTGCGGGACTCGCAATGACGGATGGTTTGTATGTCTAATCTTTTAGTTGAACTCGGAACCGAGGAGCTTCCAGTTGGGATTTTAGATGTGGTCTATAACGACCTCAAACCCAAAGCCGAAGAAGCCCTCCGCAAAGCTCGTCTCGCGTTTGATGCTATCAAGGTAGAAGCGACACCCCGGCGTATTTCCTTATATATAGAAGGTGTTGCTACCCGCCAGGAAGATGAGAGTCTTGAGCTGAGCGGTCCTTCCTTTGAGAAGGCCTATCAGCCGGACGGCCAACCGACTCAAGCGCTTGAGGGGTTTCTCAGGGGGAAGGGAGCTTCCTTAAAAGATGTTCAGCTGAAAGAAACTCCGAAGGGCAAATTTGTCGTCGTGCATCAAAAAAATATCGGCAAGCCCGCGGCTGCTGTTCTCCCCAAAATTTTACAGGAAATTTTTTCTTCGCTTTCTTTTCCTAAAAATATGCGCTGGGAAAAAACCGGATTTCGTTTTCCTCGTCCTCTGCGCTGGGTGGTTGCCATCCTCGATAAAAAAGTTCTTAATTTTTCATTCGCGAGTTTGAAAGCTTCCAATAAAACTTACGGCCACCGATTTCTAGCGCCAAAGGCCTTTATCATTCCTTCTGCGGATTGGCAGATTTATCAAAAGCTTCTCCGCAAAGCGCATGTGGTATTAGATCTTGCGGCGCGGAAGAAAATGATCGCGTCAGAACTTGAAACGAAATATAAGCAGGCCCATTACGACGAGGAACTTTTACATACCACCGCGCAGCTTGCGGAAGAGCCGTTTCTTTTTCAGGGAGGATTTTCAAAAGACTATCTTGAGTTATTTAAGGAAGTCTTGGCCAGCTGCATGAAAAAAAATCAGAAGATTTTTGCCTGCTATGACAGTAAGGGGTATTTAACGGGTAAATTTGTGGCGGTGTTAAATGGCAAGCGATCGGGGCTTGATCAAATCCGCAAAGGATATGAAAACGTTCTCGATTCACGCTTGAAAGACGCGCGGTATTTCTTCAAAGCGGATACAAAAGAGCACTTTGAATCCAAGCTGAATTTGCTGGAGCAAGTGACTTATCTTGGGAAGCTTGGAAATATGCTTCAAAAAACGGATCGCATGGAGAAGCTCTCTGATAAGTTTTCGAAATTAATCGGCCGCGATGATTTGAAGCAGGATTTGCGCCGTACGGCCCGTTTATCCAAAATTGATTTAATGACTCATTTGGTTTATGAATTTCCGGATTTGCAGGGAATTACGGGGCGAGAATACGCGCTTGCTGCAGGGGAAAGGCCTGAAGTCGCGGGAGCTATCGGAGTTCAGTATCTGCCGAAAAATCTTGGGCAGGATTACCGTGAAGTGAAAAAAGAGATTTCCCCGCTTGGCGCGATGTTCGGTCTCATTGACCGCATGGATCTATTAGCCGGGGCATTCGGGACGGGTCTTGAGCCTTCGGGAAGTCAGGATCCTTTCGCGCTCCGCCGAGCGGGCGGAAGCGTGATTAAACTGATCCGCGCTTACGGATTTCATTTTTCAATGGAAGAACTTGTGAAAGGCACGGCCTCGCTTTTTCCCAAGCTTGATTTAAAGCCTGAAGAAATTTGGGTAAAGATGCGCAAATTTTTTGAAGACCGGGTCATTTTTGAAATGCAGGTGAAACCCGGATCGCGCCAATCCGAAATTCTGCAGGCGGTGATGCGCGCTTCATTTGATGACGCGGCGGATGTGTTTGAGCGGTATGAAGTTTTGAGTAAACTTTTTGAGCGTGACGCGGATTCGTTTTTAAAAGCGGCGAAAGTCGTGGAACGCACAGGGAATATTCTAAAAGGCTTAAAGGGAGCTTCAGTGGGCGATGTGAACCCCGGGCTTTTGGAAAATCCTCTCGAAAAAGAATTGAACCGCTTATGCGAACAAAGAAGCGGTGAGATTTCTGAGCTCTTAAAACGCCGCGATTATGAACAGGCGACGCTTGCCTTTGGCGCCACATTTTATAAGGCGCTTAATGACTTTTTTTCGCAAGTCATGGTCAATGTTGAAGATACAGCAATCCGGGCTAATCGCCACGCCCTCATGAAACGGATTAACCGCCTCTACACGGAGCGTCTTGCTGATCTTTCTTTACTATCCAGACTTGACCAAGTTTGATACAATACCGAACTCTGTTTGCCCCCGCACTTCTATTTACACATTTAAAAGGAGAAAAGGAATGAAGACTATGTCTAAAACCAAATCAACCTCAAAAGGCTCTAAATCAACCAAATACGTTTATTTCTTCGGAAAAGGGAAAGCCGAAGGCAATTCCGCGATGAAAAATCTTCTCGGCGGAAAGGGCGCGAATTTGGCTGAAATGACCAATCTGGGCATTCCAGTTCCGGCTGGTTTCACGATTACGACCGAAACCTGCGATCTTTACAATAAAGCCGGCAAGAAATGGCCCGCCGGTCTTGAAGAACAAGTGAAAGCGAATATCAAGCGCCTTGAAGAAACTATGGGCGCGAAGTTTGGTGACCGCAATAATCCGCTTCTCGTTTCTGTGCGTTCCGGCGCCGCGGCTTCCATGCCCGGTATGATGGATACAGTTTTGAATCTTGGTCTTAATTCTGAAGTTGTTCAAGGTTTAATTATCAAGACAGAAAACGAACGTTTCGCGTGGGATGCTTACCGCCGCTTCATTACCATGTTCTCAAACGTGGTCATGGGTCTTAAGCACGAACACTTCGAACATATTATGGAAGCCAAGAAACACAAGCTCGGCGTCAAGCTTGATACCGAACTTTCTGCTTCTGATCTGAAAGATTTGGTCCGCCAATATAAAGAAGCTTATAGAAAAGATACCGGCGAAGATTTCCCGGATAACGCGTACGATCAGCTTCAGAAATCAATCAACGCTGTTTTTGCTTCCTGGAACAATCCCCGCGCAATCAAGTACCGCCAGCTTTACGATATCAAAGGCTTGCTCGGAACCGCTGTAAACGTCCAATCGATGGTTTTCGGAAATATGGGTGACACTTCCGGAACCGGCGTATGCTTCACGCGCAATCCTTCGACTGGTGAAAATAAATTTTACGGCGAATTCCTGATGAACGCGCAGGGTGAAGACGTTGTGGCTGGTATCCGCACTCCGGAACCTTTGGAAGATTTGGCAAAACAATGGCCCGCTATTTATAAACAGCTTGTGGCTCTCCGCGCGAAGCTGGAAAAGCATTACAAAGATATGCAGGATATTGAATTCACGATTCAGGAAGGAAAACTTTACATCCTTCAGACCCGTAACGGTAAACGCACAGCTCCTGCCGCGGTCCGTATCGCGGTTGAGCTTGTTAAGGAAGGCGTGCTTTCTCCTGAAGCGGCGCTCATGCGTGTTGAGCCGAAATCCTTAGACCAATTGCTTCATCCGACCTTTGATCCAAAAGAAAAGAAAGAAATTGTAACAACGGGTCTTCCCGCGTCTCCTGGCGCGGCAACGGGCCGTATCGTTTTCAATGCCGAAGATGCCGAATCCTGGGCGGGTAAGGGCGAAGCCGTCATTCTTGTCCGTATTGAAACTTCTCCCGAAGATATCGGCGGCATGAACGTGGCTAAGGGTATTTTGACGACCCGCGGCGGTATGACGTCGCATGCGGCTGTCGTGGCGCGCGGAATGGGAACCTGCTGCGTGGCGGGTGCCGGTGATGTAAAAATTGATTATGCAAAGAAAACAATGACTGTCGGTTCTAAGGTTTTCAAAGAAGGTGATTGGATTTCTTTGGATGGAACTCTTGGTCAAGTTTATGCCGGCAAAATGAAAACCATTTCAGCGGAACTTTCCGGTGATTTTGGGAAACTGATGGTTTGGGCGGATAAAATCAGAAAAATGAAAGTCCGCACGAATGCTGATACTCCAAATGATTCTCAGGTCGCGCGTAAATTCGGCGCTGAAGGTATCGGTCTTTGCCGCACGGAACATATGTTTTTCGAAGGTGACCGTATTATTGCCGTCCGTGAAATGATTCTTTCGGATGATAAAGCGGGCCGTGAAAAAGCTCTCGGAAAACTTCTCCCGATTCAGCGCGGCGATTTCGAAGCCATCTTTAAAGCGATGAATGGTTTGCCGGTCACAGTACGTCTTCTGGATCCGCCTCTCCATGAATTCCTTCCGCACGAAGCTGAAAATCAAAAGCAAATGGCTGATGTGATGAAGATTTCGATCGAGAAAGTTAAGCAGAAAGTTAACAGCCTGCACGAATTTAATCCGATGCTTGGACATCGCGGCTGCCGTTTGGCGATCACGTACCCTGAAATTTATCAGATGCAGACCCGCGCGATTATGGAAGCGGCCTGTAATGTTAAAAAACAGGGTGTGAAAGTGTTTCCTGAAATTATGATTCCTCTTGTCGGTATGAAAAAGGAACTCGATTTGATCAAGCAGGAAATGCTGGAAACCATCAATAAGGTCTTCGAAGAAAAAGGGATGAAGATTCCTTATATGATCGGAACTATGATCGAAATTCCGCGCGCGGCCTTAACTGCTGACAAAATCGCGGAAAGTGCCGAGTTCTTCTCATTTGGAACCAACGATTTGACCCAGATGGGACTTGGTTTTTCCCGTGACGACGCGGCTTCTTTCCTTGGAGCATATGTTGAACGCGGTATCTTTGATAAGGACCCGTTCACGACGCTTGACCAGGAGGGGGTCGGATTTTTAATTCAACTTGGGATCGAAAAAGGCCGTAAAACTAATCCGAATCTAAAAGTCGGGATTTGCGGAGAGCATGGCGGAGATCCTGCTTCGGTGGAGTTTTGCCACCGGGCTGGAATGAATTACGTCAGCTGCTCGCCTTATCGTGTTCCAATCGCGCGTCTCGCGGCCGCTCAAGCGGTGCTTCGCGCTAAAAAGAAATAAGAAAAGATCTTTTTGGTCCGTATGGTGAAAAAAAAGAAGTCTGTCCGCCGGAAGTCTTCCCGGTCAGGGGTGAAAAAAAAGCCCCTGACCCGGACTTCGGCTAAAAAGTCGGCTCGTTCTGCGAAGCCTAAGGCTGGCGCCAAATCCAAGGTTAAACTTCCCAAATCCTCGAAAAAGGCACCTATTTCTAAAAAAGAAAAGAATCAGCATCCTGCTAATTCTTTCGATAAAGAATTAACGGATATTCTTAAGAACGAAGCTGTTTTAGAGGTTCCGGAAGACCGCCGCAAGCGGCGCCGCGAGCGTGATGAAGAAGAGACTGACGGCGAGGTGATGGCAGCCGATTATACGCTTGACCGGACGCCAATGAAGATTTACCTCACCCAAATTGAGCATATTCCGCTTTTGACCGCGGAAGAAGAAATTTCGCTTTCCACAAAAATTCAGCAGGAAGCTAAAGACGCGGGCCACGCCCGTGAACAGATGATCCGCGGTAATCTCAGGCTTGTTATTTCTATCGCAAAGCGGTACAGCAATATGGGCTTGGCCTTCTCTGATCTAGTCGAGGAAGGGAATATCGGGCTCATGCGCGCGGTTGAAAAGTTTAACCCTGAGCGCGGATACCGGTTCTCCACTTACGCTTCTTGGTGGATTAAGCAGGCGATTATGCGTGCCCTTTCGAATCAAGGGAAGACGATCCGTATTCCTGTTTATATGTATGATGTGATTTCAAAATGGCGCCGCGTAAGAGATGGCCTGATGCAGCGGCTTAACCGCATTCCGACGCGCCGTGAAATCGCGAAGGTAATGCAAGTGCCAGTGGCTAAAATTAAGGAGATTGAGAATATTGCCGGGCGCCCCAGTTCTCTTAACGCGCCAGTGAGCCTTGACGGAACAGCTGAGTTGATTGATTTGATTCAGGATGATTCGTCTCATGGCCCCGATATCCAGATTGGCGAAGCCCTTAAGAATGAACGCATTTCACGCCTCCTCGACAATCTTGATGAGCGGGAACGCCGTATCCTTCAGCTTCGATTCGGTCTCGGTGATGAACAGCCGCATACGCTTGAAGAAGTGGCGCAGCAGTTTGGTATTACCCGCGAACGAGTCCGGCAAATTGAAACGGTAGCGATCCAAAAAATCAGAATCCGACTTGAAAGCGAAGGCGATAAATTGGAGAATTATCTTACCTCATGACAACTGCCATGATTGATCTCAAAAAAATTATCCGAGATATCCCTGATTTTCCAAAAAAAGGGATTCTCTTTAAAGACATTACGCCAATCTTGAGTCATCCCGAAGCATTCCGTCTCGTGGTTGATCAGCTAGCAGAAGATATGCAGAAAAAAAAGATTGATGTGCTGGTCGGGATTGAATCCCGGGGGTTTATTTTTAGCCCCGTGCTCGCGTATAAACTTGGTGTTGGGTTTGTTCCCGTTCGAAAAAAGGGCAAACTTCCCTATAAGACCGAGCAGATGGCTTACGCGCTGGAATACGGTGAAGCGACTCTAGAAATCCATCAAGATGCTTTAAAAAAAGGGGCTCGCGTCGCGATTGTCGATGATTTGCTAGCGACGGGCGGGACTGCTTTGGCGGCCGCGAAGCTTGTGGAAAAATTAGGCGGAAAAGTTGAAAAAATATCTTTTCTCGTAGAGCTTCTCTTCCTTCATGGCCGCGATAAATTAGCGGGCTACGATACTTTCTCTCTCATCCAGTATTAAAACTGCCCCCAGCATGAATCGAACATGCAACCCCTTCCTTAGGACGGAAGTGCTCTATCCAATTGAGCTATGGGGGCTTGCAGTCAGCGAAAAGCATTATACTTAGGATGTGAAATCCCGCCACTGCTTTATCCGCGTCCTATAAATCATAAAAAAAACTGAAAATTGTCATAACCCTAATCCCTGTATTGACATAAAGCGCATATGTGAGATAATCCTTGCAATCATTCACTAAGGGAGAATCTCTTGGGACAGGGAGGGCTGCACCCTCCTTCTTTATGACACTAAAATCAAAAACATCCCCCCTCAGTTTTATCGTTTTATTCCTCATTCTCCCATCGCTTCTTTTCTCTTCAAATTTATCCGCGGAAGAAAGTATTCAAGTGCAAGAGCAGGAAGAGATCTCTCCCGGGCAAAAGGATTTTGATGCTGCCCGTAAACATTGGGAAGATGAGCGCGCCCGCCAATTGAAGCAGCTCGAAGATAAAGATGCCCAGCTTGAACAAATCAAAGAAAGTCTCCTAGCTAAAATCGAAGATTTTAAACGGGAGAAAGCGGAGTGGGAATCTGTGAAAAAAGTTGAAACCCCAGCGGCCGTGGTGAAGACAGTTAAGGGGCCGGATGAAGGGCGGGTTCTCCAGCTGGAAAGCGAAATTCAGAAAAAGGAACGGGCCATTATTGAACTTAAGCAAAAATCTCTTGAGCTTCAAAAGCTTCTGACTGAAAAAGAAAGCAGCCGCACAATCGAAATTAAATCCCAGTCTGAAGATTTGAGGAAAAAAGAACGTGAGCTGCAAGAAAAAGAAAAAAAGATTTCTCAGGAAAGTTTGCGTTTGGAGCAGGAGAAATTAATCGCAGGAACAAAGGGTAAGACCGGGAGTTTCTCCGCTGCTGAACAGGCGCGTTTCGTGGAGCGCGAAAAAACACTGGTGCGATGGGAAGCTGATCTGAAAGAAAAAACAGCCAAGGCTGATTTGTTAAACAAACAGCTTGCTGAAAAAATAAAAGCCGCTGAAGCAAGGGGAGGTGCCGCGGTTTCGGGCATGGAGAGCGCCAAAGCCCAAGCTCTTGCGGGCGAAATGAAAGCGTTAAAAGTTCAGCTTGAGGAAAAAGACAAAGAAGCCGCTTCGCGGAAAGCGGAATTAATCAAGCTTCAAGCGGAGCTCGATCAGTATAAATCTGTATCGGCAGCGAGAGACAATGATCGGCAAAAAGAAACCCAGCTGATAAATAAGGTTAAGGCGCTTGAAGATAAGGCTGTTGAGCTTTCGGCTAAAGATACTCAAATTAAGGAACTGACAGCCAAGGTCTCTGAACTTCAAAGCGGCCTTGCTGCGCAAAAGGAAGCTGTTAACGAATTGACCGCTTTGAGAAAGGATAAAACTGCGCTTGAGAAGAAGCTTGCGGGATTTCAGTCTCAGAGCGAAGCGGAATTGGCAAATCGGCTTAACGAGGAAAAATCGATGAAAACTGAGCTGGAGCAAACAAGGCTTGAGCTTAGCCAATTGAAGGCCGCTTTGTCCGGGAAAGAATCGGATTACCGGCAAAAAGTTGATGATTTGACAGAGCAGATTAAAGCGCTTCAAAGCCAAGTTCGGGGTCAAGTAGCGGGTGCCGTTGAGGTTCAAAAGCTTGCTGAGCAGAAAGAGGCTTATCAGGCAAAAATTCGTGACATTGAAGCCCGCGCGGCGAAGGTTGATGAAAAGCAAAAGGAAATACAGGCGCAGAGTGAAAAGGTTAACTTAGAAAAATCGGCACTAGAGAAATCAAAGGAACAAATTAGAGCGCGTGAAAAAGAGCTTAAGGCAAAAGAAGCTGAACTTTTGGTAAAGTTGAAAACTTCTCATACCGCCGCAAATGAAGTTTCGGCCGCAGGTCAAGACGCGCTAAATAAACAGAAACAGACCATTGAAGCGCAGTCCGCAAAATTTGATGAGAAATTAAAATTGCTTGAGCAGAAACAAGCTGAGCTACAAGCGAAGCAGATTGAAGTCGATCAGACGAAAGAAGCTCTTGCCGTGAGGGAAGCCGCTGTTTCAAAAAGGGAAGACAAATTGCTGGAAAAGCAATTAAACGTCCAACGTTCTGAAAAAGAGGCTGCGTTATTAGAATCTAAAAGGGCTGAGCTTGAAAAGCTGAAAACGGAATTGCTTGCTCTGAAACAATCGCTTGCTGCGGATAAGGCAGCTAAAAAATCGGCAAAGAGTGACGACGAAGAAGCCCGGTTTTCTGAGCTGAGTGCGCAGTTATCCGCGATGAGAAAAACGTCTGCCGAAGTAGAAGCGCGTCTTGAAAAAGCAGAGACGCTGCGTGAAAAGCTTAACGCGGAGAAAGCGGCGGCTGAGTCCGAAAGAATTAAACTGCAAAAGCAAAATCAGGAACTTCAAGCTAAGGTAAATGAAATGACGGCACAGCTGAGCGATCATGCTGCTCAGCGTAATCAAAAGATAGAAAACTTGAAAAGCATTATCTCTGAAAAGGAGAAGGATTTCCAAGCGAAAGCGAAAGCAGTTGAAGCTGAGAGGCAGGCGCTGGCCCGTGATAGAGATTCGCTGCGGAATCAAGCCGTGGAGATGGAAAATAAAAATAAAGAACTGATGCGTCAGATTAAAGAGATGAAGGCCGGGGTTTCTTCAAAAGATGCTCTGAGCGAACAAGACGCTTTCCGTATAAAGAATAAAGAGATTGAATCTAGAACAGCGGAACTGAATCTTCAAAAATCTCAGCTTGAAAATCAGAAAAAGCAGCTTGCTTTAAGGCAGGCTGAGCTAGATAAGCGAGATGTGGAGGTTGTCCAGAAGGAAAGCCGTCTTGCAGAATTGAGTCAGGAAGAAACCCGGCTCGAACAGTTGCGCATGCGTACCGAGGAAGCCGGTAAAGAAATTGAAAATGAAAAAGCTTCTCTTGAACAGAAGCTTGACGCCATGAAAGCCCGCGAAGCCGGGCTCGCCGCAAAGGAAAAGCGTTTAAAGGCTGTCGATGAAAACGCGCTTATCGCAAAAGCTCAGGAAGCTGCGGCGGAAGTTCAGCGGCTTGAGGCTGAGCGCGCTCAGTTTGAAGAGAAACAAGCGGCTTTTGAAAAACGAGAAAATGCCTTTAAGTTGAAAGTTGAGCAGCTTAACGAGCAAATCGGAAAAATCCGGGAAGAGAAGTTGGCTTTGGCAAAGGAAAAAGAACTTTGGAGTGCTGAAAAGAAAAGGACCGCGGAACAAATCCCTGTTCAGCAAGCTCAGCTGGTTCAAAAAGAGGAGTCGCTTCTTGCCAGAGAAAAAGATTTGAATGAAAAGGTTAAAAGTTACGAAAGCGATAAGAAGGTGTTCAAAGAAAAATATTCGCAAATCAGCATTGATTCCCAAGGATTGAAACAGGCGAGGGAAAGGCTTGAGAAAGATAAGGCTTCGGTTTTTGAGGGGCGGCAAGAGATTCAAGCGATGCGTTCCGAGTTGGAAAATAAAAAATTGAATTTAGAGAAGCGCGAGGCAGAGATTAAGCTTCTTCAACAGTCCTTGGGTCCTCAGCAATCCGCTTTGCTTTCAGATAAAAAAGACTTGGAATTAGCGAAGCAGGAATTAGATGAGCTCAAAAAAAGTTTAAGTCAAAGCAAGCTCGCTATTTCCGAAAAACAAAAAATATTGCAGATGGATATTGAAAAATCGGAACGGCAAAAAACTGAGCTTATGGAATCGCTCCAGCTGCTTGATCGTGAAAGGGCGGCTTTGAAAGAAGAGAAAGATGCATGGAAGCAAACACAAGATGAATGGCTGCTCAAGAAGAAAGAGAGTTTGTCTGAATTGGCGATGAGGGAAAAGAAGGCTGATGAATGGCAGGTTAAGGCAGCGGCGATTGCAGCTCAAGAGAAAGACCTGGTTGAGCGCGAGAGTAAACTCAGATTAAAAACTCAAGAAGTTGCGGATCTTCAGCAAGGGTTAGCCGCGCGTGAAAAAGAAATTGCCCAGAAAAAGCTGTCTCAGGCCGCGTGGGAAAAAAGTGCGGAGGAGATGAACGAGAGGCTTAAGACTAAGAAGGAGGAACTTATTGGCCTGCGAGCCGATATCGATCAGAAAAACGCCTCCTTTTTCGAGCGAGAGAAAAATTTGGAATCTGCTAAGCAAAACCTTCTGCGGGATGGTCGTGAAATAGAGACTGCGAAGAATCTTTTAGAAAAAGAGAAGTTAGCTTTTGCGGATGAGAAGAAAGCTTGGTCCGCTCATATTGATCAGGCTCAAAAGAAATTCGAACTGGATCAAGCCGCTTGGCTAGACCGGATGAGAGATTTTGAACTTCAGCAAATCCAGTACCAGCAAAAAGTTTCTGCGCTCATTAAAGAAAAACAACAGCTCCAGGAAGAGGGGAAGAAATGGCAAGATAAACAATCTGCCGAAGAATCTGATTTGGCTGCCAAAGCCCAGGAATTAGAGACAAGATCAGCAAAGTTGGATTGGCGGGATGGTGAGCTTCGGAAGGCTCGGGAAAGACTTCTGCAAATTAAAAGTGCTTTAACAGAAGAGAAAAGCCGCCTTCTTCGACAAAAGCAAGATATCGAATTGGATCAATCGAAAGCTCGGCAGTTATTTGATGCTGAAAAGGCTTCTTGGGAGGCAAAGAAGCAGGATGAACGGAAATCCTTTGAAGCTAAGGCGGCTGAAATTGAGCGGCAGAAGCTGAGTTTAGAAACCGAAAAAGAATCTGCGGTTCAAGCCAAAAAGCTCTTGTCCGAAGCGCGTAAGACCCTGGATGCAAGCAAGGCGGAATGGGAAAGGCGCCAGAGCGCGCAACTTGCAGAGTTAGACGTCAAAACGCAGCAATTAAATAAAAAGGAATCTCAGCTTACACTCAAAAAAGAGGCGCTTGAGCGCGAAACGCTCCGGCTTGAACGAAAGGATCAGGAGCTTTCTGAGATTGAAAATCAACTGGGGATCCAAAAGGAAGGATTCGGCCAAGAAGAGAGCGCTTTAAGACAAAAGGCGGCCGCCCTGGAGGACGCGAAAAAGCAATTTGAAGCAGATCAAATCACCTGGGTTGACCGCATGCGCGATTATGAGGCCGAAAAAGCTGATTACCAAAGAGAAGTGGTTTCTTTCAGAAAGAAAGAGAAAGAATGGAATGATGCGAAGCGCCTTTGGGATGAAAAGAAAGCTGCGGATGAATCTGAGCTCGCCCGGAGACTTAAGGAAACCGACATCATTCAAGAAAGGCTGGCTGCAAAGGAACAGGCCCTTAATCAGGAGCGTCAGCGCTTTGATGAAAGCGGGAAAATTCTCCAAACGGATAGAGCTCAGTTTGAAAGCGAAAAACAAAATTGGGAAGCCCAATCCGCGGAAGCGCTTCAAAAGTTTCAAGATCAGCGCGAGGCTTGGATGCGCAGGTATACGGAACGCTCTCAATTGCTTTCTGCTAAACAGGAAGAATTAACAAAAATGGAAGCGTCTTTGCAATTAAAACGAACGGAGTTGTCTAAAGAGAGCGAAAGCATTACGCTGGCGCGAAAAAAATTAAATGAGGATATTTCAGCTTGGGAAAAAGAACATGCTTCTCAGCTTGATGAGATCAAGACAAAGGCAACTCAATTGGCCGGGGTTAAAACCGAAATTAGCCGGCAAAACCAGCTAGTGAAAGCGGCAAAGCTGCAATATGACGCTGATAAAAAGGATTTCGAACAAAAAGTGGAACTGTTCCAGAATCAAAAGCAGGCTTGGGAACTTCAGCGTGAGACATCTCAGAAAGAGCTTGATGCAAATAGCGCAGTTTGGCTGCAAAAGTATCAGGCTCAGACTGATGAGCTTAAGGTGTCACGCCAAGAGCTTGAAAAACTTGATCAGCGGTTAAAGGATAAACAAGCCGCATTAGATAAAGAGACCTCCGATTTGAAAGCGGCGACAGAACAATATCAGGTTCAGAACGCTCAGTGGAATAAAAAATTTGACGAGCAAAATAAGATATTAAAAAATCAGGAAGCTGAGATTGCAAAGAAACGCACGGATCTTGAAGCGCAGGTGAGAGCCTACAATCAAAATCGCTCCAAGCTTGATCAGGATATGATCGAATTTGAAAAAGCTCGTAAGGATTTATCCGCAAGAGAAGCTTCGCTTAATAATCGGGCCGAGATTCTTGACCGTGATCATAAGACCTTTGAAATGGAAAAGAATGCCGCAAATAGTGAGCGGCTTGGTAAGCAGGCGGAATTGGACAAAAGGAAAGCAGATATCGATGCCAGGGATATGAAGCTTGCGAAAGCCCAGGAAGAAACGGACAAACTTTCGCAGGATTTAGCGCGCCAAGCCGAGGATCTTAAAACGAAGGCCCAAGTTTTTGAAACAGAAAAATCGAAATGGGAAAATATGCGATATTCTAAAGAAGCCGCCCTTGGAGAAGCGAGATCTGTTCTTTCAAGCGGAGCAGCGGAACTGGATGCCCGAAAAGCTGTTCTTGATCAGGAATGGGCGAAACTTGCGGATGCCCGAGCGCAATTTGATGCTTCGCATAAGGAAATGCTGACCCGTCAGGCTCAATTTGAACAGCAGCTCAAGGGTTTAGAAAAACAAAAAGCACAGCAGCAACAGGATGCCTTAGAGCTGGCTCGTGCCCGCGAAATATTTGAACAGGAGAGAGCCGCTAATATCCGTATGTTTGATGAGAAGACAGCCGATTTTGAAACACAAAAACGAAAGCTTGAAGAGGAAAAAGTCGGTTGGCAGCAGGAACGAAAAATGGCCGAAGATGCGCTAACCCATTCAAGAGCTGAAACAGAAAAGAAATTTGCTTCCGCTCAGGCGCGCGAAAGCGGCCTCGAATCCTTGCGGCTTCAAATCCAGGATGAGTGGAGTAAATTGCGGAAGTCAGAGTCAGACATCGATGAGTATAAGCGGGCCGTCAGTTCAGAGCAGCAAAAGGAACAAGCCCGTCTTCTGCAATGGGAGGCCCGGCTAAAGCAGGAAGCGCAGGCATTTGAGGAGAAACAAAAAATCATTAATCAGCGTGAGCTGAATGTCCGGAGACTTGAAAGTCAGTGGCTACCGGCAGCTGGCGGGGCGGATAATGCGGTGATGAACGGAGAAAGCAACCGTTCAGGAATGGATGAAGCGGCCGCGTTTTTAAAAGGAAAAGCAGCCGCATCCCGCGGGTAAGGCGGCTGACCGGGATGGCAGACCTTCAGCATTTGCAGATACAAAAATCAATTTTACGCGAAAAGCTGCGGGCTGCTTTAAAGCGCGTTTCAGTCGTGAAGCTTAAGAAAAAAAGTAATAAAATTTTTTCCCGGGTTTTAAAAAACAAATATTATAAACGTGCTAAATGCGTTCTTCTTTACGCCTCGCTTCCCAAGGAAGTCAGCACTGCCCGCATTATCCGCGAGTCGCTAAAGCTCGGGAAAACCGTTTGTCTCCCTGCTGCTGACTCGAAAAGCGGGAATATGTCTGCCTGGCGCATAACGAAAGTCAGTGATTTGAGGCGAGGTGTTTTTGGTATTTTAGAACCGGGTAGAAAGAAAGCGTTAAAAAGACACCCTTCCGCGATTGATCTGATTCTCGTTCCGGGGCTTGGTTTTGACAGAAAAGGCAGGCGATTGGGGCGTGGGAAAGGGTATTATGATCGGTTTTTAATAAAGGCTAAACGGGCGCGCCGAATCGGTTTGGCATTTAAAGAACAATTAGTAGCCAAAATTCCCGCGACAAAGCATGATGTGCGGATGCATCAAGTGATTACGGACTAAAATGAAAGAAATTGATTTTGATGTTTATGACGCGTACGCGGATGCCCCGAAGAACCAGAAAGATAAGGTTTATTCGGTAACTCAGCTTAACCGCGCGGCGAAAGCTTTGCTGGAAAAGCAGTTCTCCTTCATTTGGCTTGAAGCTGAAATTTCAAATCTTAAGCACCACACCTCCGGGCATATTTACTTATCTTTAAAAGATGAACAGTCACAAATTTCCGCTGTCTTTTTTAGCCGGTACAACCAATCGGTGAAGTTTGATTTGAAAGACGGCTTGAAAGTCCTCGCGATGGGGAAAATATCTCTTTATGAACAACGGGGACAATATCAGTTTTATATCGAGAGACTTGAACCGAAAGGAATGGGGTCGCTTCAGCTCGCTTTTCTGCAATTGAAAGAAAAGCTCGAAAAAGAAGGCCTTTTTGATAAGTCGAAAAAGAAGCCGATCCCTCAATTCCCAAAAACGGTAGGGATCGTGACTTCGCCGACAGGCGCTGCGATCCGCGATATTATGAATGTGATGGCCCGCCGGTTTCAATCGGTGAATATTTTATTGAGTCCCGTCCGCGTGCAGGGGGATGGTTCCGCGCTTGAAATTGCGCAAGCGATCAAAGATATGAACGAATATGGAGAAGCCGATGTGCTTATTGTGGGGCGTGGCGGAGGAAGCTTGGAAGATTTATGGGCTTTTAACGAAGAGGCTGTTGCCCGCGCGGTTTACCAGTCTAAAATTCCGGTGATCTCAGCAGTGGGTCATGAAATTGACTGGACAATATGCGATTTAGTCGCGGATCTTCGCGCGCCGACGCCGTCAGCCGCTGCCGAGCTCGTCGTCCAAAGCGGAGAAGAGCTTTCCCGGAGACTCCAGGATTTTAAACTTAGGATGCGGAACGGTGTGCTGAGCCTCATTGACGAAAAGCGAGAGCAAATTTCCGCATGGGAATCGGGATACGCGTTTAAACAGCCCGCCGCGCTGATTGAACAGTATTCGCAGCGTCTGGATGAGCTTTTCCGTCAGCTTGGAAATTATCTTAAGGCGCTACTGAATCATCAGACACAAAATTTTCAAAATTTATCAGGAAGACTCAATGCGCTTAGCCCGCTCGCGATTCTTGAAAGAGGTTATTCCTTGACCTTTGACGGAGCAAAGCTGATTAAAGACGCGCGGCAGGTGAAAATTGGCGATGAGCTCAAAATACGTTTATCGCGCGGACAAATACGGTCAAAAGTGACAAGAATTGAAAATGGTGAAGGAGAATAATTATGACAGATGAGATTAAGTTTGAAAAAGCGATGGAAAAACTCGAGAAGATCGTCGAAGATTTAGAGGCTGGTAATTTGGGGCTCGATGAAGCGCTTAAGCAGTATGAAGAGGGCGTGCGTCTTGTCAGAATCTGCCAAAAAACGCTTTCTCAGGCGGAGAAAAAAATCGAAACTTTGACGCGTGCTCTAGACGGACATTTGGAGAAGCAGGATTTTGATCCCGAAGCGGAAGAACCGGCGGAACCGTCTGCTAAAAATAAGAAAATAAAGAAATCCGCTGCCAAATCAAAAGAAGGCGCAGAGGATGAAAAGGATTTTCTTCTGTGAAATACGAGAATTATTTTAAAAGCTACCTTGCGTTAATTGAGAAAAAACTGGATCAAATCCTGCCGAAGGAAACACAGTACCCGCCAATGATTCATGACGCGATGCGGTATTCCGTGTTAAATGGAGGAAAACGTTTCCGCCCCTGCATGGTTCTTGCGGCGTGTGAGGCAAGCGGCGGAAAGCTGGAAGACGCTCTTTTGCCCGCGGTTTCGCTTGAGCTTATCCATACCTATTCTTTAGTCCATGATGATTTGCCCGCTCTTGATAATGATGATATGCGCAGAGGAAAACCGACTTGCCATAAAAAGTATGGGGAAGCTATGGCGGTACTGGTTGGGGATGGTTTACTGACTCTGGGTCTTCAAATATTGACCAAAGCGGATCCTCCCAAGCGGGCCGTGGAGCTGCTTGACGAGATATCGACGTGCGCTGGAACTTATGGTATGATCGGAGGCCAAGTTGCGGATATTCTTCTTCCGCAGGGAAATTTAACGCTGCCCAAGCTTGACTACATCAGTATTCATAAAACAGGAAAACTGATTAAGGCGAGCGCGGTAGCGGGAGCGATTGCCGCCGGGGCTTCGAAAGAAACCCGGGCCAAAATGCTTAAATACGGGGAATGCATCGGACTGGCATTTCAATCCGTAGATGATCTTTTGGATGGCGACGGATATTTAAAAGTTGTTAAGCCGAAAGAAGTGAAGCAAAAAGTCCGGGATTTGATTGCTACTGCAAAGCGTGAAATTCGCTCGTTAGGAAAAAGAGCAGAAAAGTTACAAGCGCTTGCAGATTATCTCTTGAAAAGGATACCTCGCGATTCGCATGTCAAAGTGGATCGATAAAATTAACTCACCAAGCGATCTGAAAGCCGTTCCTCTTGAAAAGCTGCCTGAAGTGGCGGCGGAGTACCGGGCTTTTTTGATCGACTCTGTTTCCAAAACCGGCGGGCACTTAGGGGCCAGTCTGGGCGCGCTTGAGCTGAATATCGCGCTTCATTATGTTTTGGACTCTCCGCAAGACCGGATTTGCTGGGATGTCGGCCATCAGGCTTATGTTCACAAGATGATTACCGGGCGCCGGGACCGCATGAGCACTTTGCGTCAGCATAACGGAATCAGTGGGTTTCCTTCTCCATTTGAAAATCCTCATGATCAATTTATTGTCGGCCATGCTGGGACTGCGATTTCTCAGGCTGTTGGGCTGGCGGCTGCGCGCGATCTTAAGGGGCGGAAAGAAAAAGTTGTCGCGGTCGTGGGGGATGGGGCGATGACGGCCGGACTTTCTTATGAAGCCCTCAATAACGCGGGTACCTTAAAAAAAGATATGCTGATTGTTCTAAACGACAATGAAATGTCGATCGCGAAAAATGTCGGCGCGCTGAGCAAGTATCTCAATAAAGTGATTACGAATCCTCTTTATAACCGCGTGCGCACCGAAGTTGAAAAGCAGCTCGATAAATTTCCGCGGCTCAGAAAAATGGCCACGTTGAGTTTAGAGGGCATGAAGCATTTATTTGTACCCGGTATTATTTTTGAGGAGCTGGGTTTCCGCTATTTTGGACCCGTTGACGGCCATGATGTTATCGGTCTGGTCAAGACATTACAAAGTGTTCTCGCGCTTCATGAAAGCAGCCTTCTTCATATTATTACGCGCAAAGGTCAGGGCTGTGAATTCGCGGATCAAGATGTTGAGCGCTTGCATGGGGTCACCCCTTTTAATGTGAAGACAGGCGAAAAAATCAAAAGCCCCAAAGAAGTCGAGAAGGCGAAAGAAGAAGGCGTTTCCTATACGAAAGCATTTGCCGATACGCTTAGCCGATACGCGCGGCAAAATAAAGATATTGTCGCGATTACGGCCGCCATGCCCTCCGGAACAGGGCTTACGGATTTTCAAAAGGAATTTCCTGAAAGATTTTTTGATGTTGGGATCGCGGAACAGCACGCGGTAACTTTTGCCGGGGCGCTCGCGAAAGGCGGTATTCGTCCCGTTTGCGCGATTTACTCGACATTCCTTCAGCGTTCTCATGATCAGCTTATTCATGACGTGGCCTTGCAGCGTCAGCCGCTCATTCTTGGCCTCGACCGCGCGGGTTTAGTCGGCGCGGACGGAGAGACACATAATGGCGTGTTTGATATCAGCTATTTAGGGCATGTGCCTGAGGCGGTTATTGCCGCGCCTATTACAGAATTTGAAATCGATGAAATGTTTAAACTCGCGCTGAATTATCCGCATATCTTCGCGATGCGTTATCCCCGCGGCAATGTTCCTAATCTTTACGATAGCTTCGCGAAGGAGCCTTTTAAAATCGGCGAAAGTCAGATTCTTCATGAAGGCGGTGACGTCACATTGCTTGCCTTGGGCAGCATGGTAGAAAACGCGTTGAAGGTCCGTGAGCTTTTAAAACCTCTGGGGATTGAAGCCCGGGTGGTGAACATGCGTTTTGCCCGGCCTCTCGACGCGCACGTTATTTTAGAAAGTCTTGCCAAAACGCGCCTCGTTTTAACACTCGAAGAGCATGTTTATACCGGAGGATTTGGTTCCAAGGTGCTGGAGTTTCTTGAGCGGCAAGGTGCTAGTCAGACAAATATCCGCCGTGTGGCTTTACCCGATCAATTTATAATTCATGGTTCCCGCGATGTCATGTTTGAGCGGTTTGGACTTTCCCCTGAACGGATTGTGGATCTTATTTTAAAAGAACTGCATTCTCACAATCCTGTATCGATTTAATCCTATAATCATTTGAGGCCTGCCTTGAAAATCGGGATTATTGTTAATCAAAAAAAATCCGGCGCGGTCAAATTGCTCGGCGAATTGAGCGATTGGCTGCGGAAACGCGATCATTCGGTGTCGGACTCCGCCGCTCAACCGGTGGATCAGGTGCTTGAAGGCGCCGATTTTTTAATTTGTCTTGGCGGTGACGGAACGATTTTGTCGGTCGCGGGACAAATGAAGGGGCGGTCGATTCCTCTTCTTGGGATTAATCTGGGTAATCTGGGGTTCCTGACCGAGGTGAAACAGGAAGAAATCTATGAAGAGCTTAACGCCTACTTTTTAGGGCAGTCGCAAATCGAAGAGCGTATTATGCTTTCCGCTTCCGCGAAAAGCGAAACGGCCAAAAAAGAACGGAGGCTCATCGCGCTTAATGATATTGTGATCAGCCGTGAAGGTTTGTCACGCATGCTTCGCGTAGAAGTCAAGGTGACGGGAGATAAGCTGACAAGTTTCGCGGGGGATGGTGTGATTGTCGCGACGCCGACTGGTTCCACGGCTTATAGTCTTTCCGCGGGCGGCGCGGTTGTTCATCCAAAACTTGAAGCGCTGATTATTACGCCGATTTGCCCGCACGCGTCAGCTTTGCGGTCAATGGTGGTTGCGGCAAGTGAAAAAATTTCAGTGAAAATTCAAAGCCAAGGGCAGTCTGGGAAGGCGCTTTTAACCGCGGATGGTCAAGAAAATTTCGAAATCGACGATAGCTATACCATTGAAATCACGCGGTCTAACACGCCGCTTCGGCTGATTAAAAGTTCCAAGCGCAGTTATTTTGCCACGCTTCGTGAAAACTTTAAATTTCCGGCATAGCCTGTTAAGAAATAAGGAGACGGAATTCTGTGAAGAAAATATTGATTGTGGATGATGAGAGATTGATTTGCGAAGAATTTAAGGATATCTTGAGCGAAGACGGCCATGAGGTGGATATTTGTTTTAATGGTATGGAGGCCCTCGCGAAAGTTCAGGAAAAAGAGTATGACCTAGTGTTTTTGGATGTGCTCATGCCCCGCATGGAAGGCCGTGAGGTTTTTGACCGCATTCAAAAGATCCGCAAAACCCCCGTTGCGATCATGTCTGGATATTTGCCCGCGAATAAGGAAAAAGAAGTCCTTTCGCTGGGCGCTGTGGCGTGTTTCCGTAAACCCTTGGAACTTAGCCGCATTAAAAGTTTGATTAAATCTCTGGATGCGCCTCAGAGCTGAGCGACCAACTAAAAAACCTTGATCCGCGTCCGATTCGCACCTTCTCCCACAGGGTTTCTTCATATAGGCGGCGTCCGCACCGCATTATTTAACTATCTCTATGCCCGAAATCAGGGCGGAAAATTCTTGCTTCGTATTGAAGATACCGACCGCGAGCGCTCAAAGCCTGAGTTTGAACAGGAAATTCTCACTTCTCTTAAATGGCTCGGGCTTAATTGGGATGAAGAGCTTGTTCACCAAAGCTCGAGACTTAAAATTTATTCTGATCTCGCTCAGCAATTAATCCAAAAAGGCCTGGCTTACGAAGAAAAA
>CAZEFF010000014.1:36774-42192 GCA_964511315.1 uncultured bacterium
GCTTTAGGCTGGAAACCTCCTAAATACGCCCACCTTCCTCTCATTATGGGAGATGACGGAACCCCGCTGTCAAAACGGCATGGAGCCGTTTCGCTTACTGCTTACCGTCAGGAAGGGTTTTTACCGCACGGTCTTTTGAATTATTTGGCTCTGCTTGGGTGGGGAACCGAAGGCAACCAAGAGCTGTACTCACTGGATGATTTAATCAAAAAATTTTCGCTTAAACGCATTAATAAAACCAATGCTCGCTTTAACCGTGAAAAGCTCGAGTGGATCAATGCGCAGCATATCAAGAAATTGTCGGAAGCGGATTATCTCGCGCAAGTGACAGCTTTCTACGCGGATGAGGCTAAAAAATTTCCCGCGGAAAAATGGAAAAAACTCGCGCTGCTTTACCGCGGCCGAATCAAAACTTTCGCGGATTTAAAAAATCAGGCGTCCTATTGTTTTGATGAGATTGAAAGTTATGACGCCGCGACCCGCGATGGATATCTCGACAATAAAGCACTCAAAAAACATATTGAAGCTTGGGTCGAAGAAGCGGTTGAAATTGAGAATTTTGACAGCCATGAGGCGGTTGAAACCATGACGCGCGAAACGGCTCAAGGATGGGGGATAGAAGCGAAGGATATGATTCATCCTCTTCGATTCGCGGTGACGGGTAAAACAGTCAGCCCCGGGCTTTTTGAACTCATGAGTGTTCTCGGTAAAGACACCTGTGTGAAAAGGCTTAAGAAATTCTTAAAACGATAGCGGTAAGTTGTAAGCGCTAAGGAAACCCTCTTCTTCTTATCGATTACCACTTAACCCTTATTACTGGAAGTGTTATGGATTGTTTATTCTGCAAAATCATCCGCAAAGAAATACCCGCCAAGATTGAGTATGAAGACGAAGATGTCTTAGCTTTCCACGATATTAACCCGCAAGCGCCTGTTCACATTCTGATTATTCCCAAAAAACATTACGCGAAGGTCAGTGATTTGAGCGAAAGTGATTCGCAGGCGATGGGGCAGCTTATGGTTAAAGCCAAAAAGATCGCGGAAGAGCGCAAATGGCGTGATTACCGTCTATTGATTAATAATGGCCCCGAAGCCGGGCAAACGGTCTATCATATCCATATGCACCTTTTAAGCGGCCGGAAAATGACCTGGCCGCCTGGATAAAGAACAAGTCAAAATTTAAAATTAAAAAGTAAAAATGGCATCGAAGAAAAAACGTTCTGTTATCACTATGGGAGTCGAGCTTGAAAGCTACTCGATCGCCCTTCCTGAATGCCGAATCTGCCGGGAACTGCAATTTCCCAAACGCTCAATCGTCGAAAAAGGTGAGCGTTTTACGCGTGACGTCAGCATTGGTTCGGAATATAACAGCAAGCCCTTTACCACTATTCGTGAAGCATTTTTTCTTCTTAAAAGTGGACTCAGAAAATATATCCGCTCACAAGAGAAGCAGGGTAGTAAAGACCGGCTTGTAATTTTTCCAATTGGCGGATGGATTGACCGGTTCGCGGGGAGCCATGTGCATCTTGGACTTGGGCACAAAGGGATCCGCTATGGAGACGCGAAAGAAATCGCGAAGAGACTTCACGATCATATCCCATTCCTGATCGCGCTCATGGGAAATTCTCCTGTTTGGCGTGAGAAGATCACGCCGTTTTCCTCCAACCGCCTGATCAAAGGCTCAGAAACATACTGCAAAGCGACCAAGCGCGGAATGCTTTATAAACATCACTATCGCGAGATCACATTTAACCGAGGGGGTAAAAAAAAGCCGCCTACTTTAGAAATCCGTATCTGCGATAGCTCAGTGCCTGAATACCTGGCAGCGATGCTGGTTGTTTGCCGGGCGGTGGTGCTGAGATGGATTCACCGCAAGAATCAGTTCAATTATTCCACACATGAAAACTATTTGAAGGCCCGCGAACAGGCCATGAAAAAGGGCGTGAAAACAAGGCTCGCGTGGACGAATCATTGGATGCCCGCGCCGCAGTACGTGGACCTTTTTTTTCGCAAATATGAAGAAGAGCTTGAGCAGATGGATATTCCGGAAGAGGTGTTGAGGGTATTCAAATATCTGAAAAAAGGCTGGAATCAAGCCGAGGTGATAAGAACGGCATCTGAAAAATGCAGAAAGAAACATAAGCCGAGCTGGCAGCGGCAGTTTGCCCGGAGGTATGCGATTGCCATTCAGGAATTACTGGATGGGAACTCCTTTGAAAATTTTGCGCGAAGGCTTGGAGTAAAGCTGCCGAATATTAAAAGAACATGGCTGGGGAGAAAAGAAGCGAGATGGTAAAAAAGAGAATAAAAAGACGCCGTTTAAAACGGCGGACGGATAAGGGCAAGCCATTAATCGGCATCACCTGTGAAGTGGTGAAGCTGAAACCTTATTTTTCTGAGTTTGAACAGACTTGCGATTACCGCTATGTGCGGGCCGTTATCCGCGCCGGGGGCGTTCCTGTGCTTTTGCCGATTAATCCATTTCCCCGAGATGCCTCCCGTGTGCTTGAAAGGATTGACGGGCTCATTATTACCGGCGGCGCGGATATCCACCCAAGTTTTTACGGTGAGAAATCAAAAGAAAAAGTGAAGCCGATTTACCGGGGCAGAACCTATTTTGAAATGTGGCTCTATAAAGCGGCCCAAAAGAAAAAAATTCCTGTGCTCGCAATCTGCTACGGGATGCAGCTGCTGAATGTTATTTGCGGAGGAACGCTTCATCAGGATATTCAGTCTGAACTTAAAGGTGCGCGGAGCCACCGGTCAAAGAAAAATCCTCTGCATGAAGTCCGGATTCAAAAAGGTTCGCTTTGCTACAAGATTTTCCGTAAAGAATCCATCCATGTGCATAGCGAACATCATCAAGCGATTAAGCTTCCGGGAAAAGGACTCAAAATTACTGCCGTCGCGGATGACGGAATCCCTGAGGCAATTGAGGGACCGGCACGGACTCTGGCTGTTCAGTGGCATCCGGAACGTCAGGCAAAAGATCCCATCCAGGCCCGTATTTTCCGCTATTTTCTCTCTCTTGTGAGACAGGCTGTCAGAGAGCGCAGGGCCAGTTAATCCCGCTTGAAGCTTCTGCTCGCCAGCGTATATAATGCCTTTCCTTTTTGACTTTAATGGGGGATGGTGTAACGGTAGCACAGCAGATTCTGGATCTGCTTGTCTAGGTTCGAATCCTAGTCCCCCAGCCACTCATTAGTATCTCTAAACGATACTGCCAATAAATTAAGCCTCGAGCCTTCAAATGGTTCGAGGCTTTTTTTATGTCCGCACGTTTCAAAGGGTTAGCGCAATTCTGCAAATCAAACCTTACGGTTGTTCCTGCCGTTTTAAAACTGCTTAGCTTGGAGAAGCGATTCTTCACCCAGATTGCTGCATTCATCTCTGAAAGGCCTTCTAGTTTCAGCGAGTGAGTTTCAGGGATTAGACTTTCGCGAGGTCTTTGAGGGATCAACGAATAGTTGCTGAAACTGCAAATGGCTCGGTATTTCGCGTTAGAAGGGGGTTGTATCTCTAGTTTTGGCTTGAGGGCAGGAGCTTGCTCCAAAGGGAAACTTGGGCTTCCCAATGGATTTCTTGTGAGATATCACGAACCGAGTATTCGCTTATTTTGGCCAGAGATTCGGAGCTGAGGCAAACAATATCCTCTTGGATCTTGGGGCAGAGAAAAAGCAAGTTTAGAAGCTGCTGCAGGCGGGTCTTGCTCATGTTAAGCCATCCGGCGAGTTGATGCATGTCTTTGGCTTTACCGCTGTCCAGCATGCTCTGGATTTGGTGCGCGAGGAGAAGCTGCTTCCTGATGGGAGGTTCGCTTATGTAACTAGCCTCTGACATATTGGGCAGTTTCTTTTTGAGTTGGTCGAGCGGCAAATCGTATTCGTACTTTCTTACATCTCCTTTTAGATAAAGCCGCAGTTTGCCTGTGCTGCCGTTATATTCAATTCCGCGAACCAATTCAGTAACAATGGCTGCTTGGTTTTCGAAAGGGGATGCTTTCCAGTTTGAATCTTCAAAGCGTTCATCTTTTGTAATTCGGGTTAAAAGCTCCAGACACTTCTCTTCCATTGTGACTGCACTAATTGATTTTGTGGGACAGTCTTTGCGATTCCGTTTAATGGCGTTCATGCAAATGTAGTAGCGATATTTGTAATTTCCTTTCTGCGTGTAACTGTGTGTCATGCTTGTTTCACAAGCAGTACATTTGAACAAGCCGCTTAGAAGACCGGGGAACTTACGGTTCTTCGAGAAGCCTCTGACTCGTGTATTTAACTTGAGAATTTTTTGAACCTGCTCGAAAATTTCTTCGCTAACAATGGGATCGTGCTGTCCTGGATAAATTTTCCCTTCATACTTAACCTTGCCCATGTATACGACATTGTTAAGGATCATTTGAATGTTGGTGTTCTTAAACGGAACCCCACCGAGCACTTTGGTTTTATCTTTATGTGCTTTTGTCAGGTAGTTCTTCTCATTTAACACTTGAGCAACTTCCAGAAGCGATTTCTTCTCTAGATACAGATCAAAGATTAGGCGAATCAGTTCAGCGTCTTTAGGGTTAATGACGAGCTTCTTGCTTGCGGAATCAACGTCATAGCCTAATGCAGCACGACCCCCGACCCAGCGGCCTTTCATTCGCGCTGCGGCCATTTTATCTTTGGTCCTTTCGCTAATCATCTCGCGTTCGAACTGAGCAAATGAAAGCAGGATATTTAATGTCAGACGCCCAATTGATGTATTGGTATTGAAATGTTGAGTGACCGAAACGAAAGCGATTTGGTGTTCTTCGAAGAATTGAAGCAATTTCACAAAATCAAGAAGAGAGCGTGATAGACGGTCCACTTTATAAACTATTACGCAGTCTATCTTTTTACTTTTAATATCCTCAATAAGCTTTTGCAAGGCTGGGCGGTCAATGGTTGCTCCTGTAAAACCACCGTCATCATATTTATCAGGCAGAAGCAGCCATCCTTGATTTTGCTGACTTCGAATGTAGTTTTCTGCTGATTCCCTTTGGGCATCCAAAGAAGTGAATTCTTGATCCAGTCCTTCATTCGTGGATTTGCGAGTATAAATCGCGCAACGTATTTTTGTTTTGGCTTCTTTATTTTCTATCATGGTTTTCTAAACCCGAAAAAGATAAAGCCGTTCCAGTGCGAACCTGTAATCGCTTTGGCAACAGCGCTCAGATTTTTATAAATAGTTCCATCGTGCTCAAAGCCGTTCTCCAAAACTTTCACGTCAATCTTTTTGCCTTTGTAGACTTTGCTGATAAGAGAGCCGGGGATGGGGAGACGGTTATCGCGTTGAGCTACAGGATCGTTTGATTTTGTCTTTCCTGCTGACTTATTGATTGGGTCGTAAGATTCGATCAATTTTTGAATCATGTTTTGAACTTCTAGGGTGATTCCGCCAT
>CAZEFF010000015.1:0-42159 GCA_964511315.1 uncultured bacterium
GCGAAGACTGCGTATTTGGCGTAAGGAGCTGCCCCTCGGGCCGTGTCAAACACACCCGCCAATGTTCCGCCAATGGCTTGGGCAGTTCCGGTGAATACCCCGGAAATAAGTCCCAATGGAAATGCTTTCGTAGAACCTGCGAGAATTGTGACCGGCAGTTTCACCACGGAAAAGATCGTACGGGCCAAGCCGGAAAATATTAAGGTGATATTATCTCCCCCTGCGTACGCGGGTTGAGAGACGCCGAAGATAAAAACGATTAACAGTATGGAAAAAACCGTCCGTTTGGATTTGGCTATCATCTCTATTATTATCGGCATTTTCCCAGAAATTTACTCTCATTCTTTCGTCTTGCGAAATTCCGAAATTCGGATACCATAGTTGGCCATGAAACATATCCTTATTACCGGCGGTTCAGGGTTCATCGGCTCCAATCTAGCGTTTGAGCTGGAGAAGCGCTATCCCAAGGCTGTCATTACAGTTATCGATGATTTCAGAAGTTCCAGTTTTAAGACCCTCCTGGGTTTTAAGGGCGATGTGATTGCTGCCAGCGTGGCTGAAACTGCCTGGCTGGAAATCTTTAAAAACAAACCCCTCGATGCTATTTTCCACTTAGCCTCCATCACCGATACCACCGTCCTTGATGAGCGCAAAATGATGTTCGATAACGTGGAAGGTTTCCGCAATATCTTAAATCTCGCCGTTGAAAAGAAGGCAGATGTTGTTTTCGCCTCTTCTGCCGCAGTCTATGGAAGTTTTGGATCAGGCCCCGGTCAAGCGCGCCCCATCACTGAGGCCGACGCCGGTATGCCGAACAATATTTATGGATTTTCAAAATGGGTCATGGAGAATTTAGCCCGGCAGTACGAAAGCAAAATTAAAGTTGTCGGTCTTCGATTTTTTAATGTCTTTGGCCCGCGCGAATATTATAAGGGCCACGCCGCAAGTATGATTTATCAGCTTTTCAATCAAATGAAAGCCGGCAAGCGTCCCAGAATCTTTAAATATGGTGAACAAAAACGTGATTTTGTTTATGTGAAGGATATCGTGGAAGCAACGATTCTCGCCCGCGACGCGAAGGAATCGACCGTGGTCAATGCCGGAACCGGACAAGCGACTTCTTTTAATGAGCTGATCGCGGCCTTAAACGAAGCTCTCGGAACAAAACTTGAACCCGAGTTCATGGATAATCCTTATGATTTTTATCAGAATTTCACGCAAGCCGATTTATCTCATGCCAAAAAAATGACCGGTTATAAACCGCGTTATACGACCCGGGAAGGGATTTTGGATTATGTCCGGAATTACCTCTCCCCCGAATCTTCAGCTCCCGCCCCGAAGCAAAAAGCCGTTTCTTCCGCCAAACGCTAACTTCACCATTTTTAAAATTACCCAGTTTGAAGGGTCTTGCCGCCGGCAACGCTCAATCCCAAATGGAAGCCGGGCTGAGGGGATTTCGCTCGGCATTCGCTCGTTTCCGCCATTTCCATTGCGGAAACGGCTCATGACGTGCCTCTAGCAATACCCTTCAAACTTTTGATCAGTCAACGACAAGTTTGGGGAAACTGGAAGCAACCCCCGGAGCCATTCGAGCTTGGTTCCACGCTTTTAAGTTTGAGCGTGGATCGAATGGCTAGGGCAGTAGGCAGTCGTCCCTCGCTGGAAGGGACGAACTGCTGGTGCTGAAAGTTCCCCAAATTGGGCGTGATATAGATGTACTTTAAAAGAAAGGGGTTAGACTTTTGCGAGGGATTGGAATTTTACGGGGATTTTAAAAGCAAAACGGCTGCCTTTGCCGACTTCACTTTCCACCCAAATCGTACCACCGTGGAGTTCAACAATTTCTTTGCAGATTGTTAATCCAAGGCCGGTGCTCGAAACCCCTTGAGGCTGCGTCAAACTCACCTGGACAAATTTTTCGAAGATCTTTTTTTGGTCTTCTGGTTCAATGCCGATACCTGTATCTTTTATTCCGATTTCGATCCAGTCTTCGCCGCTTTTTGGGTGTTTAAATACGGGTTTCGCGTCAAATGTAATTTTGCCGTTTTCAGGAGTAAACTTAAGGGCATTGCCCGCTAAGTTTGTCAGCACTTGTGTAATCCGGTCAGCGTCCACTTCAATCTGGATTTCGGGATCCGCGAGTTCAAGAGCAAAACTCACTTTTTTATCTTTCGCCCAAGTCCCTAATGTTCCGGCAACTCCTGACATCATGTCACCCAATTTAACTGACACAGGACGGATCTTCATAGCTCCGGCCTCAATCTTTGAAACATCAAGCAGATCATTGATTAAGCGCGATAGCCGGTCAATATTGCGGTGCGCGATATTTAAAAAATTCTGCTGTTCCGGATTGATATCACCCACTTCTTTTCCCAAAATCAGAGCTAACGATTTCTGAATCGCCACAAGCGGCGTTCGAAGCTCATGCGATACATTCGAGACAAATTTTGTCTTCAGCTCTTCAACTTCCTTTTGTTTCGTGACATCACTGAGGACAGACACCATACCCACGGTCTGCCCGTCCTCGTTTTCAATAACGGCGGTACTTGCCTGCAGAATTTTCCGCGTATCATCATTAAGGCTCATGACTTCAACGTTTTTTTCGACGCCCGTTTCTGAACTTTTCAGATTCCCCTTGGTCATGGCCAGCATTTGTCCTTCGTTAAGACCTTCCGAGATTTTCTTTCCAATCTTTTCTTGCTTCTTAACTCCCAAAAGCTTTTCTGCGGCGGGGTTCATGAGAACCACCTTTCCGTCTTTATCAACAACCAGCAATCCCTCAGCCAAATTGCGGATGACTGTATCCACACGCTCCTTCTCATCAAGGATTACTTTTTTTTCCCGCTCAAGCTTTTTGACCTTCTCTGCCAATTCACCGCCTCCGCCTCCGCCCTTATCAAAAAGCTCGGCCTTTCTCTTGAGTTCTTCAAGCTCTTCAGCGTCGACCGTTACTTTGCTTTTTTTCTTCGCTTCTTTTTGGTCTACCGCATCAAAAACATTCGCGAGGTCAGCGGCTGAAACTCCGACACCCTTCATTTCTTCGACAAGAGAACTTTTAAGGCGTTTTCTGACATCCTCATCTTTAAATAGTTTTCCCGCGACCTTTTCAAGACCCTTTAAATCGCCGGGCTTATTTTTCGCGGTTTGTACCATCATTTGAATGCGGAGCTCATCACCAGCTTCTTCGAAAATTTCAGGGATTTTTTTCTTAATCCTGTCGCGCTCAGGGCCTTCACCAAGAGACCGCTCAACTGCTTTCTCAAGTTCTTTCGCGAGTTTTTGAAGAGCCTTGGTAATATCCTTTCCCTGTTCCGCAAGAAACGAAATGAGCCCTTCAATGAGGAAATGAATAACTTTTCTTAGGGTGCTTTCGAGCGCGGCAGGATCCGCAGCGCCCTCAACCGCCATCATCGCAATTTCTTGCGGGCTTTTTTCAAGCTGTACAACGATCTTTTCGCAATCCAGCGCAATGGCCGGGCTACCGCCTTGCTGAGCCTGTCCTTCGGCCGCATTCCCATCACGGATCCGGTGAATAATGTCGGCAATGCTTGTAACCGGGCCCGTTCCGCCAGGATTTTTTGGGATTTGTCCGAGGCTTTTACCCTCTTCCAGTTCCGCTTCCGTTTTTTCTATAGGAGCGGGGTGGCTTTCTGCCTCTGGGGCCTGCTGTGCTCCCTCGCCCGGCAATTCATCCTTCCGCAAAAGTTGCTCGCCTTCGCCTACCAATTCATACTTTCCACTCGTCAGACGGACATGCTTAAATTGCTCAACTTCAAATATCTTCTTAAATCCACCGCGTTCCTCCAGCGTCTTATTGCGCATGGCCATCAGATGCAAAAAAGCCGACATCTCATTCAGATCAATTCCCTTTTCAAAAGTCACGCCTTCAATGCCAAGACGGTCAAATTCTTTGGCTACATCATTAGCGGCGGCGTCTTTTTCACCCGCGATTTGTCCGTCCACAACCAAAAGTTTACGCATGGATCCGAGCATCACTTTGGGTTTGTTTACGAAAAATTTATCGATTTCAGCGGAAAGTGTCGCAATAGCTTGCTGAGTTATGGGATGAGTGTCTGAATAGAGCCGAAATTGTTTTAAAGCGAAGGAAATCGCTTTAACAAAACCGGCGAATGGCGCTACCGCTGCTTCTTCTTTTTTCATTGAAAATCGGAGGCTATCCTATATTTTTCTTTATCGCCGTTAAAAGCCCTTCCATGTTCGCTGATTTCACAAAATAATCATTCACGCCTTCCAGCTGAAACATGTCTTTCATGGGCTCATAGGACGTTAATACAATTAATGGGATACTTTTCATATCGAGATCCTTTTTTAGTTTTCTCACAAAAGTGTAGCCGTCCATTTTGGGCATTTTAATATCAAGCACGATGAGGTCAGGCTTTTCAGAAGCGGCTTTCACAAGCCCTTCTTCCCCATTACATGCCCCGACCACTGTGTATCCATTTTTTTTAAGATCAAATTGAAGAAGCTGACTAAAATCAGCATCGTCATCGACCACTAATATTTTTTTACCACTCATAGCATCTCCTTAGCTTAAATATTTACCCGCGTTCTTTGGGATAGTGAGAAAGATATAATCATGACGGCCCCCCGCCTATTCGCTAGGGCTTGCCGGTATTTATCGGCATCAGACCCGCATCACTAAACCCCTTTAAGAAAAGCGCGTATTTGGCCGTAATGATATGAGGGAGACACTTATGACACGAAATCAATTTATTACAATTTTCTTTATTGGCCTTTTAATCTTTGTCATTTATCAAATATTCCGGATCTTGGCTCCTTTCCAGAACGCTTTCTTTTGGGCGGCGGTTTTCGCGTTTGGATTCTATCCCCTTTACCACCGGTTAAAGCTGGCACTTGGATCAAAGGAGACACTAGCCGCCCTTATCATGACAGCAGCCATCATTTTAGTCGTCGTACCCCCGCTGGTTCTCTTAACCATCAGCTTGACCAAGCAAGCCATCGAACTCTCTCAATTTACTTATGATTACATCCGCCAGGGTAATATTGAAAAGCTCATTGAACAAGTTCGATCCACGCCGTGGGTGCATAAAGTAGAATCACGTGTTACGGCGTGGGAACCTTTAAAAGAAAACCTAAATACCTACGCCCTTAACGCTTCAAAACACCTTGGGAATTTCGCGGCAGGTCAGGTCGGAAGTTTTACGAAGAATATTTTTTTTATTATTTTGAATCTATTCTTCATGCTCTTCATGCTTTTCTTTTTTCTCCGCGACGGAGAAAAAATTTACGACTTCATCTACCGCATTTCACCGCTCGAAGAGCAAAATAAGAAATCCATCTTCGGACAAATCAACGATACGATGAGTGCTGTTTTGCGAGGGCAGCTGCTCACCAGCTTAGCGCAGGGGCTCATCCTTGGGGTTGTTTTCTGGTGCCTTGGTCTTCCTCTGCCGATCTTGTTCGGTGCCGTCACCTTTTTAGTCGCGCTGATCCCCGTCGCGGGAGCCGCGACGATCTGGGTGCCTTTCGTGATTTATCTCGGACTCACGCATCACTATCAAAAAGCCGTTATTCTGGCCGTCCTGGGCGTTTTTGTAATTAGTCTGGCAGACAATATCATTAAGCCGGCTCTCATTGGAGAGAAAACAAAACTTCCATATTTTCTTTTATTCTTCGGGATATTAGGCGGGATCAAAGTTTACGGGCTTTTAGGAATCTTTCTCGCACCGGTTATTCTTTCGCTCTTTTTCGCGCTGGCAAAAATCTACCAAGAAAAAGAGTGGTAAACCGTTCTACGCTTTTCCTTCAACCTTCAAAATAATTGCTTCAGGCGGGCTGAGAAGCCGGAAATTAAAAAATCGGCTCGCCCCAAGCCCTCTGGATATTGAACAGACCGCGCCTTTCAGTTTTTTAAGTCCTGCCACGTATTGACGGCCAATCATAGTATGAAAAACAAGCGGTCCAATAAACGGCAGACAAATCTGACCTCCATGGGAATGCCCCGAGAACGCCAAATCAATTTCATTTTCACCAATATCAAAAAACGCGTCAATGCTATGGGTTAGCAGAATATTGATCTTTTTCTTGTCAAAAAAGCTCATCGCTTTCCGGACATTGGCTCTGCCTGTTGTGGGATCATCTAGGCCATGAATGAGGATTTGCGTTTCACCTAAGTCGATCTTGGCGGTTTGATTACGCAAGACATGAATGCCGGCCTTTTCCATCTCAGTTTGAAAAAGATGCGTTGGCTGAACCGCCAGCGGATGGCCATGCCCAGGTGAATTGTGCGAAAAGACGTCCCAAAGACTGTAATCATAATAATCGTGATTGCCAAAAACCGCGTAAGTTCCATATCTTGGCCTTAATTTTTTAAGGTTATCCACGCAATAAGTTACTCCCTCCCGGCAATCCATAATATCTCCCGACACCACAACCAAATCGATCTCTTCTAGCGCTAAGCTGTCAAAGAATTGAAAAAACACGGGATCACGATTCGCGAAATGTGTGTCTGAAAGATGCAGAATTTTAATTGAATGCGGGAGGGTTTTACCGATTTTAGTTTCGTAGCGGGTAACGCGCCGGCGGTTAGGCTCAACGCAGCGGGTATAAATAAAAAGAAATAACCCCAGTGTAAAAAACTCAATCGCCAGAAAAAGCATCGGTTAGGCGCCCAAAATCTTACTGCCGTGCCCGTCGATCTTAATGCCTTTCATCTGGTTTTCAAGCTCCTGAGGACGCTCACTTGATTTCAGCGCTTCTTCGGTTGAAATTTTTCCGGCTTCCCATAAATTGATGAGCGACTGATCAAAAGAAATCATGCCTTCATTGGAAGCGTTGCGGATAGCTTGAGGCAGTTTATCCAGCTTCTTTTCGCGTGCCAGCTGACGCGTCGTGTAATTCCCAAGCATAATTTCAAAGGAAGGAACAAGCGTCTTACCGTCCTTCCCGATCAAAAGTTTTTGAACGGCAAGGCAGGTAAAGTTGAAAGAGAAATGGCTGAGCGCCTGATCACGTTCTTCGGGAGGGAAAAACCCCAAAACACGGTCAAAGATTTGCACAACTGACTTTGCGTGCACCGTTGCGATCACCAAGCGGCCGACCTCCGCGCAGGAAAGCGCGAAATTAAATGTTTCGGCGTCCCGCATTTCACCAATCACCACAACGTCCGGAGACTGCCGGACCACATACCTTAGCGCGGAATTAAAATCGTTTGTATCTTGCCCAACCTCGCGCTGATTAAAGATGCATTTTCTGTCTTCATGCAGATATTCGACGGGGTCTTCCACCGTAATGACATGTTTCTCAACGGTATTATTCATCATATCGAGCATCGCGGTGATCGTTGTTGTTTTCCCTGACGCAACAGTACCCGCGATTAAAATGATTCCGTTTTTCTCTAGCGCTACTTTCTGCAAAATGGGCGGGATGCCAAGATCTGCAAAAGTAGGGATTTTTTTCCAGAGAGTTCTGATCACAAAAGACAGCGTGCCCTGCTGATAAAAGACATTCGCGCGGAAACGCTGACTTGTCCCCATAAGTGAAAACGCGAAATCAACGCTGCGGTTTTTTTCCAGAAGAATTTTTTGGCGTTCGTTCAGAAGCGTCTCGCCGATCTTATTGGCATCCTCTTCCGTAATTTTATCCAGAGGCATGGGAAGGACTTCTCCTCCAATTCGGGTCCGCGGGACAGAACCGACTTTTAAAAACAGATCCTGACCCTTCATTTCGAGAACCTTCCCCAAACAGGAGCTTAAAAAAGCTTTAGGATCCATATTTCCTCTTTCCGCTTATGCAATTAATTATTTAAAGGCATTTTCCAGAATCTTCGTCAATTCACCCGAATCGCGCAATTCGTGCAGGATATCGCAGCCGCCCACAAGCTCACCGTTGATAAAAATCTGCGGGAATGTCGGCCAGCTGGAATACTCCGGCAGCGTCGCGCGTACTTCAGGATCGGCCAAAATGTTCACGCCCTTAAATGGATAAGGATAACTTTTAAGGATTTGTACAGAAGCCGCGGAAAATCCGCATTGCGGAGCCTCAGGCGTCCCTTTCATAAAAATAATGATTTTATTGCCTTCAATTTCTTTTTTAATCCGTTCAATCACATCTGACATGGTCATTCTCCTTTAAACAATATTATTTCGGTACCGCGGTTTTAATTTTAAGCGCGTGAATGGCTCCATTTTCAAGAGCCTCTTCAAGCGCTTTATTGACCATTTGATGCTGCTGAATGAGCGATTTTCCCTGAAAGCCCGCCCACGTCACCTGCGCTTCAAAATGATCAAAAGTCCCGGTAAGGTCTGCGACCTGGGCTGTTGCTCCGGCAAGCTTCTCTTCGATTACTTTTTTGATATCTTCTGGATCCATCATAAGTTTACACCACCCTGTTTCCTTTTTTGCCTTTTTGAAAAGCCGCTATATTTTTCGCGACTTCACTGACCAAACGTTTACGTGCTTCCGGGCTCGCCCAAGCAATATGAGGCGTCATGATCAAGTTCGGAGCGCCCATCAAAATATGATTTTTAGGCGGCGGTTCTGCGGTGAGAACATCCGTTGCCGCCCCGGCAATCCGTCTTCTGTCTAAAGCGTCACGCAGGCCCGCTTCGTTCACAATCCCCCCGCGGGCCATATTAATCAGGAAGGCCGACTTCTTCATCTTACGGAGATTGCGGGCATTGATCAAGTTCCGTGTTAAATCTGTCAAAGGCGTGTGCAAAGTCACAAAATCCGACTGTCCAAGAAGCAGGTCAAGCCCCACGCGGGCTCTTGATTCTGCCGCCGTGTATTTCCGGCCTGGAATTTTTGCCCGCAGCACTCTCATGCCGAAACTTTCCGCGATTTTCGCGACGCGCCTGCCAATATCTCCGGAACCGATAATTCCCAAAGTTTTACCGCAAATTTCCTGAATCGGAAACGATCCCAGAACAAAATGCTTGGATTTACTCCAGTCCCCTTTCCGCACCGCCGAATCATAAGAAAGAAAATTTCCAGCAAGCGCCAGAATAAATGTCCATGTCCACTGCGCGACGCTGTCCGAACTGTAGCCGGCCACATTCGTCACTGCGATGCCCATCTCTTTGGCGGCCGCAAGATCAATATTATTAACGCCGGTGGCGGTGACATGCACGGCTTTAATTCCCGGCAATTGCTTAAGCAGCCCGCGGTCAATCCGGCACTTATTAGTAATGATCATGTCGGCTTTGCGCGCGCGCGGAAAAATGGAGGCGGGTGCGGTCCAGTCAAAACATTTGAGAGTTCCGAGAGCCTCAATTTCTTTAAAGGAAATATCTCCCCAATCAACCGATCCGGCGTCGAGGAAGACAATGCGCGCGCGATTTTTTTTATTCATGTGCTGGAGTTTGAGATTTAAGGATGAATAATCTGGCGGATATCAAAACCCACCAGCAAAACAAGGATGACGCTAAAGACAAGCGGTGAAAAAGCAATGAGGGTCAAAAGGATTTTTTCGAATTTCAGGTGCATATAAAACATCGCGACCAAAGATGCTTTAATCACAGCAAAAAGAATGAGCATCGCGGCCACTTGAAATTTTGGAAGCGGAAGATTCGCGACAAAGATTTCGATAATCGTGAAAAAAAGAAGGGCTAAAAAAATAGCTTTGTAATTGGGGTGCGGATGATTTTCTGCGCTCATATCAGATAAACAATCGTAAAAAGGATGATCCAGACAAGGTCCACAAAATGCCAGTAGAGCCCCGCGACTTCGATCCCCCGGTTTTCCGCGGGCGTGTATTTGCCGCGGAGAGAGTTGATGAAAACAATCAGCATCGTAATCACGCCGCCCAGAACGTGAAGCCCATGGAAACCCGTCATGGTAAAAAAACAGGTTCCGAATAAACTTGAAGACGGGGTGAAATGGCGGACATGAAGAAGTTCATGGTATTCGTGCATCTGAATGGCGAGGAATAGCGCGCCGATCAAAACAGTGAGAAAAAGACCAACTTGCATTCCTTCCGTGTCATTTTCACGCGCGGCAGCCAGCCCTTTGACAAGCGTCGCGGAGGAACAGACAAGAAGGAAAGTATTGAACGCCGTTAAAGGAATATTCAGAGTCTTAAGCGGATCAGGCCATGACGGCGCGGCTTGGCGGAGAACAATGTAAGCGCCGATAATGCCGGTGAAAAACATGACTTCGGAAGCCAGAAAAAGCCACATACCGAGCTTGCGGTTTTCGATTCCGATATTTTCTGATGGTTGTACTGCGTGAGCGGTTTCAGTCATGGGCGATTATCTTAATCAGACGAGGCCAAAAAGTCAAAGATTATCCCGCGAAATCCTCGGGTTTTAGTTTCGTAAAAAGGACCCGAACTTCCGGGTCATTCATGAGCGCGAGCATTTTGGGATGATTCATCATTTTCATGCCGTCTTGCCCTTTGGCCATTTCCTGGAATTCTGGATCTTTAAAAACCTCCTGAACCTTCGGGTGAGACATGAGCGCGCGGAAGTTTTCATTTTTCATCATTTTTGTAACCATCGCGATTTGACTGGCCATATCTTTCATTTTTCCGAACATAAAATCTCCTAGCGGTTAATGCGTAAGTAACGGCGGCTGAGTGAAACAATAAACATCGGCGCGAGAACAATTCCGCATAGCGCTTCAAGCGACGCGAAAATGCGGACCCACCCGGTCGGCACAAAATCACCAAAACCGACAGTTGTAAAGGTCACCGCGCTCAAATAAAGAGAATCTCCAAAAGCGGCCGTACTTAACGGATGACCATTATGGTTCACGAGCCCTGAAAAATGGTAAATAAGGGCCATCACCAGAACCACCGTGAGCCCTGCAAGAAATGGGCGGATTGGTTTTTCGCCGTACCCCCAAATCAAGTCACCGACCACATTCAGCAGCCACTTCCAAAAGGATTCTACGCGTTCCTTAAAGGAAGACTCCTCGTGCGTCAGCGCGTGCCACAGGTGGCGGCGGTCCGCGCATTTGTTTTTAAAATAACATTCAGAATACTTATCAAAGTCGCCTTCTTCTTCATAGAAAATCGCGGCGTCATAATAAAGAGAGCGGGCATATTCAAAATTCTTGGCTTTGTCGGCCTCACGCGCGGCCAGTTCACTGCAATGTGCCGCGTTGCGCAAGGGCTGACGGCCGCTGTGAACATTCCAGCAAGTCGCGGCAGAGGCGTAACATACGGCCGCCTTGTCATGCGCTCCGGCTTCCTGATATGCAAGCCCCGCCCTTTTATAAGCTTCAAAGGCTTTGGGGATTTGCTGATCCATCAAAAACTGAGCGGCCTCGCGTTCAAGCCCTACAGCATGATTCATCGTGTTTGAATTGTTTTCAGAAGGCATTTAGGCAAAAAGTTTTTTGAGGAGCTCTTTGTAATTGCGGGCCACAGGCAATTTTGGAAATTCTTTGACGATCTTCGCCGGAGGACAAAAAAGAACACCGCGGTCCGCGGCCTTCAGCATCGTAATATCATTATAAGAATCCCCAGAAGCGCGGACCTCATCAAAATTAAGCGATTTCAACGCTTCAACCGCTTTCTGCTTTCCATTTTTTTGGCGTAAATGATAGTTGTCGATAAATCCTTTTTTATCCACCGACAGCCAATTGCAAAAAAGCGTGGGATACCCCAGTTTTTTCATGAGCGGCTGTGCAAATTCATAGTAGGTGTCAGAAAGGATTATGACTTGGGCTTTGGCGCGCAGCTGGTCGAGAAATACTCTCGCGCCTGGAAGCGGACTGATTTTATTGATGACTTTTTGAATGTCTTTGAGTTTGATGCCGTGCTTGCGGAGAATCCCAAGCCGGTAGTTCATAAGCTTGTCATAGTCGGGCTCTTCGCGGGTGGTGATCTCTAGGGCTTTAATTTTGGTTTTCTTGGATACTTCGATCCAGATTTCGGGTACCAACACACCTTCTAAATCTAAACACACAATCATGACCGCTCCTTTTGAATGAGCGGGATTATACTATGAAACTAAAAAAAGGTCGAAGGCAGAAGGAACCCCTCTGCCGCGGCCTTGATTATTTATGCGCGAATTGGGCATTCTCAATAGTGAGATGTCCGCCCCGGGCATCAATCAGCACCCGGTCGCCGTCGCCTACTTCATTTTTAATGAGCTCTTTGGCCAGGCGCGTTTCAAGCTCACGCTGAAGAAAACGTTTAAGCGGACGCGCACCGTAAACAGGATCGTATCCGTGATCAGCAATATAGGTCTTGGCCGCGTCGGTCAGTTCGATTTGAATGTGCCGGTCTTCTAAACGCGCGCGCAGATTTGCGATTAAAAGATCGACAATGCTTTTGATCTCTTCGCGCGAAAGCGGTTTAAAAAGCACAATCTCATCCACGCGGTTTAAAAATTCCGGACGGAAGTGCCCGCGCAGTTCATTCATCACTTTTCCCTGCGCTTTTTCTTCAATCTCACCGTCACGCACCCCTTCCAGCAAATAATGAGAACCGATATTGCTCGTCATGATCACCACGGTATTTTTGAAATCGACCGTGCGCCCCTGTGAATCGGTTACGCGGCCGTCGTCAAGCAGCTGAAGCAGGACATTAAAGACGTCGTGATGCGCTTTTTCAATCTCATCAAAAAGAATGACTGAGTAGGGTTTGCGGCGCACAGCTTCCGTCAGCTGCCCGCCCTCTTCGTAACCCACGTACCCGGGAGGCGCGCCGATCAAACGCGAAACCGAGTGCTTTTCCATATATTCACTCATATCAATGCGGACAATGTTATCTTGGCTGTCAAAAAGAGATTCTGCCAGAGCGCGCGCAAGCTCCGTTTTACCCACACCCGTGGGTCCGAGAAAAATAAACGAGCCGATCGGCCGGCGCGGATCTTTGATTCCCGCCCGGGCGCGAAGCACCGCGTCAGAGACAAGTTCAACGGCCGCGTCCTGACCCACAACCCGCTTGTGAAGAATCTCTCCTAAATGCAGAAGCTTCTCTCTTTCACCTTGAACAAGGCGCGACACGGGAATCCCCGTCCAGCGGGCTACAATCTCAGCGATTTCTTCTTCCGTGACTTCTTCACGCAGAAGCCGTTTCTCGCCCTGTTTTTTGCCGAGCTCTTTTTCCTCAGCCTTCAGTTTCTTTTCAAGCTCAGGCAGTTTGCCGTGCCGGAGTTCAGCAACCTTTTCGAGATTGTATTCGCGTTCCGCGGCTTCAATATCGAGCTTTATTTTTTCGATGTCCTCGCGGAGAGTGCGCAGCTTTTGAATCGCTTTCTTTTCGGTTTCCCATTGAGCCTTCAAAGTTTTTTGCTGCTCGCGCAAATCAGCGAGTTCTTTTTTTAAGTTTTCAAGCCGCTCCTGACTTCCCTTGTCTTTTTCTTTTTTCAGCGCGGTCTCTTCGATTTCAAGGCGCATGACTTTGCGCGACACTTCATCAAGACCTGTCGGCATGGAATCAATTTCAGTGCGGATCATCGCGCAGGCTTCATCAACAAGATCAATCGCCTTGTCCGGAAGAAAGCGGTCAGAAATATAGCGGTTGGAAAGCACTGAACTCGAAACCAGCGCGTTATCTTGAATCCGCACGCCGTGGTGAATTTCAAATCGTTCTTTAAGGCCGCGAAGAATGGAAATCGTGTCTTCGACCGACGGCGGTTCAACCATGACCGGCTGAAAACGGCGTTCGAGCGCGGCGTCTTTTTCAATATGCTTTCTATATTCATCCAGAGTCGTGGCGCCGATGCAATGCAGCTCTCCCCGCGCGAGCATGGGCTTGAGCATATTGCCCGCGTCCATCGCTCCCTCTGCTTTGCCGGCGCCGACAATGGTGTGCAGCTCATCAATAAAAAGAAGAATACGTCCGTCACTTTTTTTAATTTCCGCGAGCACGGCTTTCAAGCGCTCTTCAAACTCGCCCCGGTATTTCGCTCCCGCCACAAGCGAACCCATGTCCAGCGCGAAAATTTGTTTATCGCGGAGCCCTTCCGGAACATCACCCTTCACAATGCGCTGAGCGAGTCCTTCGACAATCGCCGTCTTACCCACGCCCGGCTCACCGATCAGCACGGGATTATTTTTTGTTTTGCGCGAGAGAATACGGATCACTCTGCGGATTTCATCGTCACGGCCGATCACTGGGTCGAGTTTACCTTTTTGAGCCTCTGCCACAAGTTCACGGCCGTATTTTTGCAGGGCCTCGTAACTGGCTTCCGGGTCGGCGCTCGTTACCCGCTGATTTCCGCGGACGCTCGTAAGCGCTTGTAAAAATTTATCTTTCGTCACATGAAACTCTTTAAAGATTTTTCCGGCTGGCGTTTTCACACCCTCTTCTAAAAACGCGAGGGCGATATGTTCGACTGAAACATATTCGTCTTTCAGCCTCTTGGCTTCTTCGAGAGACTTCAGCAGCAGCGCGCTCAGACGTTTTGAGATATAAATTTTTCCGGGCTCCGCGCCTGGCCCGCTCACTTTCGGCAAACGGCTGAGTTCTTGATTGACCCGTTCTTTGAAACCTTCCACGGGAACGTCCAGTCTTTGCAGAAGATTCGGAAGCAGCCCGTTTTCCTGCTCCAGCAAAGCCGCGAGCAAATGCTCTCCCTCCGCTTCCATATGACCATACTCAATCGCTTTGGTCTGAGCGGCTGTGATTGCTTCCTGAGACTTTAAAGTAAATTTATTTAAATCCATACCTCACTCCTCTTTCAGGGCCAATCTTTCAGATTAACCCGAAAATGATCCTGATAATTTTTTTGAAACTGGCGCGCGTTCCACGCGACGCCTAAAAAGATCACTCCAAGCAAAATAAAAAATCCGGCAATCATCGCGACTAAGAGCTGCGGCACAAATAAAATCAGTAGTCCGAATCCAATAAAAAGAACACCTTGGAGCAAACTCATTTTCCAGGCGCTCGCAAACTCGCCCGCGAAGAAATCGAAAACCTCGAACGGTTTCATGATCCCCCCCCTTTCTTTGCTTCACCTACCTATTAAAGGTCACTTTTCGTGCCAGAAAAACGGGTGAACGTAAAGGCGGTAATCTCTTACAGCAAAAGGGGTTAAGAAATCAGGCTAGCAAAAAGGAAGTGTGCGGAATGAGCCGGCATAGGAAGAGTGTGACTTTTTGATACAATTTATTCCCAGGGGAAAAAATTGGGATTAGCGGTAAATCTGAGGATTGTGTGAGGCTTCGAACTTGGAAATCGCGCCTTCGCTTTTAAGGGTAATGCCAATATCGTCCAGCCCAAAAAGAAGGCGTTCTTTAATCGTCGCGTCAATTTCGAAAGGGAAAGAAATCTCGGAAGAGCCGTGCAAAATGACCGTTTGTTTTTCAAGGTCCACGGTCGCCTGAACGCCCGGATTTTTTTCAACCTCGGCAAAAATTTGGTCGACTTCCTTCGACGAAAGTTCGATGGTAAGCAAAGAATTCTTAAAACTATTGTTCCTAAAAATATCCGCGAAAGCCGGAATCTTAGAACCGTTCTGTTCTGTCCAGGGCGCAATCACAACACGGATTCCGTACTGCTGAATCGCCCACACCGCGTGTTCACGGCTCGAGCCGCAGCCGAAATTATTGCGCGCGACAAGAATGGACGCGCCTTTAAACTTTGGAAAGTTCAGAGAAAATTCAGCGTTATCTTTTCCGTCAGGAAGGTAGCGCCAGTCAAAAAAGAGACTCACGCCGAAACCCGTTCGGGAAATTGATTTCAAAAATTGCTTCGGAATAATCGCGTCCGTATCGATATTCGCGCGGTCAACCGGAACGATAATGCCTTTATGTTTTTTAAAAGGATCCACCCCGTTAGATCTCCAAATTCTTTAATGATTTTGTACAGCTTAGCATAAGTTTACAAAACATTTCTTTCACCGTTAGCTCTTTTGTTTAGAGATCTAACGGGGCCAGCTTCTTATATCCACAAAATGTCCGGCGACAGCGGCGGCGGCAGCCATTTCAGGGCTGACCAAGTGCGTGCGCCCGCCCTTACCTTGCCGGCCCTCAAAGTTACGGTTCGAAGTAGACGCGCAGCGTTCTTCGGGCTGTAAATAATCAGGATTCATCGCAAGACACATACTGCAGCCGGATTCGCGCCAATCCGCGCCGGCGGCTTTAAAAATTTTATCAAGCCCTTCCGCCTCGGCCTGTTTCTTCACCTGCTGAGAACCCGGGACAATCAGCGTGCGGATTTTCGGCGCGACTTTTTTTCCTTTTAACATGTTAGCCGCCGCGCGTAAATCTTCAATACGTCCATTCGTGCAGCTTCCAATAAAAACGGTGTCGATCTTAATATCAGTGATCGGCATTCCAGGCTTGAGGCCCATATATTCGAGGGCAAGCTCCACGTCTTTGGCGCTGTAACCGGGCACTTGCCCAGGCACCGGCACTTTGGAAGAAACATCCGTAACCATTCCGGGGCTTGTTCCCCAAGTCACCTGAGGGGCGATTTCAGAAGCGTCAATCGTAAGCGTGCGATCAAATTTGGCGTCGGGATCAGACGGCAAAGTTTTCCAGTAAGCCACCGCTTCGTCAAACGCCTTGCCTTTGGGCGCGAAAGGTTTATTGCCCGAAGCAATATAATTGAAAGTCACTTCGTCAGGGGCAATCAGCCCCGCGCGCGCGCCGGCCTCAATGCTCATATTGCCCATAGTCATACGCGCTTCCATTGAAAGCGCGCGGACCGCTTCGCCGCAATATTCAAAAACATAACCCGTGCCGCCCGAAGTTCCGATCATTCCAATCAGCCTGAGAATCATATCTTTCGCAGTCACAAAAGGTTTGAGCTTGCCGGTAAATTCCACTTTGAAAGTTTTCGGTTTGCGCTGCGGCAAACATTGAGTCGCCAGAACATGTTCGACCTCCGAAGTTCCAATCCCAAGCGCGAAACTTCCAAACGCGCCGTGCGTGGAAGTATGCGAATCACCGCAGACAATGGTCATGCCTGGAAGTGTAAGACCAAGTTCAGGGCCGATAATATGAACGACACCCTGTTTATCACTGTTTAAATCGTAAAGGGTGATCCCAAACTCTTTGCAATTTTTTGTGAGCGCTTCAATCTGCGCTTTCGAAACGGGATCTTTAATATTGTAGCGGTCTTCGGTTGGGACATTGTGGTCCATCGTCGCGAAAGTTAAATCTGGGCGGCGGGCTTTGCGTTTATTTAAACGAAGACCGTCAAAGGCCTGCGGGCTTGTAACCTCGTGAATCAAATGACGGTCGATATAAATGAGAGCGGACCCGTCCGGGTACTGCGCGACAAGATGTTTATCCCAAATTTTTTCGAAAAGTGTTTTTCCCATATTTTCCTTAAGAATTCCGGGGGAACCGCTTGCGGAGGGAGCAATCGGAATGACTCAGTATATTCACGCCTCCCTTTTCCCGCAACAAAACTTTTTGAGTAAAGGTAGAGGGCCGAAGGTAGAAGGTGGAGGGAAAAACCGGCTGTTTTTCTTCGACCATCAACCTTCCACCTTCGAGCTACAATTAATCGTTCGGAGAGCCGAGATTGGAAACGGTCTGAATCCCCTTCGCGATTTCGGGCAGAATTCCCTTACGCACGTAGACAGGGTGAATCAGATCGCGGATAGGCTTGAGAAAAAGGCTGAAAAAAACAGCCGCGGTAAAACAGGAAATCCCTCCGAGAAAAATCATCTGCGGCGTTCCAAGCAGCTTGGCAATCCACCCCGAAAGAAGACTCCCAAAAGGGCCCACCCCAAGAAAAGCCAGCGTGTAAAGACTCATCACCCGCCCGCGCTTATCATCATCCACAAGCGTCTGCATCATCGTATTGCTTGAGGCCAGCTGAACCATCATTCCAAATCCTGTAATCAAAACACAAAACATGGAAACCCAAAGATTATGCGAGAACGCGAAAAAACAAAGCCCCAGACTTCCAAGCATTGCGCCCGCGAACGTTTTACGCTCAAACCCGATAATATTTTTGCGTGAAGCAAGATAAAGTGCTCCCGCCAAAGCGCCGAGCCCGGAAGCCGCGGTTAAAAAACCAAGTTCGTGCGGGCCGCCCTTTAAAATTTCTTTCGCGAACGCAGGCATCAACACAACATACGACATGCCCATCAAACTTGTCCACGCCACAAGCATCAGCACCGCGCGCATTGGAAGAAATCCGAACGCGTAACGGAAGCCTTCATTGAGTTCATGAAGAATGCGGATTTTTTTCTCCGGAGTTTTGTGAATTTTTATTTTTAATTGAAAGAGGCAATAAATGACAACGCCGTAACTAATGCCGTCAATTAAAAAACAGGGCCCTTCACCGAAAAGACTGATTAAAACACCGGCAATTGCCGGACCGACAAGACGCGCCGCGTTAAACATTGTTGAATTCAGCGCGACAGCATTATTCAGCTCCTGTTTTTTTTCAATCATTTCAGGAAGCAGGGATTGGCGCGCGGGAATATCAAAAGCATTGGCAATGCCCTGCCAGATACTTGCCGCGATTAAATGCCAGACCTGAATTTGATGCGTGAGTGTGAGATAGGCAATCGCGAGGGTTTGAATCATCAGTACAAATTGACTGATGATAAGAATCTTGTGCCGGTCCCACCGGTCCGCCAGGACACCCGCGAAAGGCACAAGGATGGAGGTCGGGATTTGCCCCGTAAATCCAATCACTCCAAGCATTAAAACTGAACCCGTCAGCCGGTAAGTCAGCCAGCCTGTCGCGACCCGGGCAACCCAAGTCCCCACAAGCGATATGCTTTGCCCAATAAAAAACAGCCTGTAATTCCGGGCTCTCAGCGAGCGGAAAACAAAGAAAAAATGACTTCGGAGCGACTCCCTTTTAATCATATTGTATTTTTATATCAGATAAACCCTTCCATTGCACGCCGACTTTTCGGATCAAACTCTTGGCAACGGGTCCTGCCCCGAGGAATTCTCCAGGTTCTCCTCAATCAGCTTTTGACATGACTCAGTATTTCAACCGAACAACATTATTAGTATTGGACCTTCAGTTATTTTTCTTAAAAATCATTAGGCATTGTCAAAAGCTTCTTCCTCGCCCCTTGGGAGAATTCCTCGTGTCACCCGCTGCTGCAATTACCTTACGGGTGGCGGCGAGGTTCCGTAAAGAAACGAGGAAAAATGCTTTTTCCAAAAGCCACTTGCTGACTCAAGGTTAAAATCATTCCAATTTCAATACCGCCAACAGTATCAACATGATTAACAGGGTTATGGAAAAGCATTTTGAGGAGTTTCTGCGGAAACCTTGCTGACAGGACCCGTAAGGTAAGCGGGGTAAAAACTTACTCTTTGCTTTTGACTTAGAGGCGCTTTCTAAGGTAACATCTCTCATTCCGAACTAATTAAAGGGTTTAATTTAGAGGGCCTATGACATCCACAAAAAAACTTCTTATTGGTTTCACGGTTCTGATTCTTACCTGCCAAAGCGCATTTGCAGCGGTTGAAAACCTCAAGCCTAGCCCTTGGATTGACAAAACTCCTTATGCTGAAAAAACCATTCATAAACTCGGCTTTGGGACATTGAATGTGATTACCGGCTGGACCGCGCTTCTTTTTGAGCCCGTGCGTCAGGAAAATAAATTCACGGGAATTTACAAAGGCGCCTGGCGGACCATTACGAACACGGTCGGCGGAGTACTGCACGTCGCGACCTTTCCATTTCCCTTTGACATTCCCCTGCCGGACGGCGGCGTGAGTTTTGAATAATGAAAAAATCTGTTAAAAAAATTCTTTTGTCTTTATTGACCCTTCAGCTCATGCTGGCACCCGCCGCTTTTTGCGCTTCTCCATGGACACAAAATGAAAGCGTTGGCGCCAAAATGGGCGGGAAACTCGCTTACGGGTTGAAAAATACATTTTTCGGCTGGACGGCCATGTTCATTGAACCCGTTCAGCCTGAATATAAAACGGAGTGGAATGGTTTTTGTGTAGGGCTTGCCCGCTCAGTAGTTTACACAGCCGGCGGATTAGTCCAGCTCGCGACCTTTCCCATTCCTGTTGATTTTCCTGATTTAGGCCCGGGCCTTCATATTCCCCAGCCGAAACAAAATTATCTTCAGACCACGGGCGTTAACAAGGGCGTCCCGACCAATAAACCTTTGACCGCGGTTAAAGCTGAAGAGGAACCCGAAGTAAAAGAAGCGGCTCTTCCCCCTCCGCCGGCACCTAAAGAGCCTGAAGCGATTGTTTACGAAGTAAAACCGGAAGAACCCAAACCGGCTGAACCTCAAAAAGCAGCTGAGCCAGTAAAGACTGAGGAAGAACAGCCTTCCCCGGTTAAACAAAAACTTGATCAGCTGGAAGAAGATCTTAATCAGCTTACCGGAGAAGAAAAACCTGCTTCTGAGTCCGCAGCGCCCGAGCCGACAAGCGAAGAAATCGCTGCCGCGAAAGCGCAGCTCGCGGAAAAAGCAAAGGCTGAGGCCTTACCTGAAAATGCCGACGAATTATTCCCTGACGGAAAACCCGCGAAAAAAGAACCCTCTCCGACCGGAATGGAAGATAGTTTATTCGCGGATGATGATGAGATGCTGAAAGAAATGAACAACGCGGTTAAAAAAGCCGAAGACAAAACCAAAGCCTCAGCCAGCGCGCCGGCTGAAATCAGCGACTACACTGCCCGCTGATTTATTTTTTAGTGTTCGTGGTACCGCGTTTGAAGAATATTCGATAGAGCTTTTAAAGCATCCACGGTAGTGAAAATCCCCACGAGTTTGCCATTCTGCACCACAATCGCCGAGCCGTAACGCTTACTAGCCATTTCTTCAGCGACTTCACGTAAGGGCGAGTCCGGATGAACCTCGTAAGGGTGTTCGTGTGAAATATTCCGGACCGTCAGTTTTTTAGGCTCACTCCCCACCAAACTCACGGCCATTCGAATATCTCGGTCGCTAATCACACCAACAATGACGCTTCCATTCATAACAGGCAAATGACGGATCTTAAGCTCCGCCATCATTTTCTGAGCCGTTTCAACGGACTCGGAGGCCTCGATCGCGTGAGGCTGATAAGTCATGTATTTTTGGATGGTCGGCTCAGCTTTGGACATAAGTGTTCTCCTTTATTTTTTCCCGGGCTTTTCTTTCCTGCCGAGAGAAGAAAAAGAATACAAAGCCGCCGATCAGCAGCGGCATCCCTCCGATTAGAAGAATGCTGAGTAGAAACCCTTTTACAAGCCCTTGGTTTCCGGTCATTTCAAGCGTGCGGCGGCACATCGCGCACATACCCGCGTAGCTTAACTGCGGAAAAACCGAAAAGAAAGTCAGCAGCCCCAAAAGAAAGGCTGGGCGCTTCATCCCTGGGCCGTGATTTGAAGCGTGAGGTGATAAACCATGTCCGGAAAGAGCATGAAAATAAAAAAGAGGGCCAGCGCGATGGGAAGTCCCGGAAGCCACCACATCAGTTTGTTTTCTGATTTAAGATGCATGAAAAACAGCGCGATGATGACAGCCTTGGCGACCGCCGTCCCGATCACAAATATAATCAGTCCCGCGCGGGGCAGATTGAGCATGACCGCGCCAAGTTCAAGCGCCGTAATGACAGCAAGCCAGCCGAAAATCACAATGTAATGTTTGATTTCTTTCGCAACGTCATTCATGTCAGCCTCTTTAGAGTAGACAAAGGATCGCGAACAGCACGACCCAAATAATATCAATCAAATGCCAATAAAGTCCGCTGGCTTCAATACGTCCGGCAATGGGCGCGAAATCTTTCCGTCCGGCGGACACCCACAAATAAATCATCAGCACAATTCCGGAGAAAACATGCAGACCGTGAAAACCCGTTAAAAGATAGTAACAGGAACCAAAAAGCCCTGAACTTATCGTGAATCCTTCGTGCCACATATGCGCGTAATCGTAGCCTTTAATCACAAGAAATGTCAGCCCAAGAAAAATCGTCGCGAGTAAATATGGCCGGGCTTTTTGAAGCTCCCCGCTTTGCGCCCAGCGCGCGGCAATGGCCATCGTCAAACTGGATGTGATAAGAACAAACGTGTTCACGCCGAGGAGATTAACATTCAGGATGGAGCCCGGATTTGGCCAAGACGGACTTCCCATCCGAAGCACAATGTAGCTTCCGATAAATCCGGTAAAGAGCATAATTTCTGAAACAAGAAAACTCCACATCCCAAGCTTCGTCAGTGAGAACCACGAAAGAAATGTATCCTCCACAGGGAGAACGGCCTGGCCCGTCCTTGGCTCACTTTGAGCGTAAAAATCTCTTCCTTGCGGATGATCCATACCATAGGCGTGCGGACCGCCGTACACCATTGGCGCAGTTTCAAAATTATGTTCAGGCGGCGGCGAAGAGGTTTGCCACGCGAGCGTCACGCTCTCCCAAGGATTAGGCGGAGATTTTTTCCCTAGGAAAAGCGAACTGATGAAATTATAAAAGAAAACGAGCTGGGTCAGCACAAGCCCAAGCGCCATCCATCCCATCGCGATATTCAAAGGCTGCATCGGCTTTAAAAAGGTGTAAGCGCTGGCATCGGCGATTCTTCGCATGTGGCCGTGAAGACCGACATACATCATCGTAGAAAAAAGCGCGTTGATCAGAATAAAGCTGAGCCAAAAATGAATTTTCCCGAGCAGCGGGCTCATTTTTCGTCCGAACATTTTTGGAAACCAAAAATAAACGAAAGCGAACACACCGAAAAGAACACTCGCGGCTAATGTAAAATGAAAGTGCCCCACCACAAAATAGGTGTCATGAATATAAACATCGAAGGCCTGCAGCGCGTGAAAGAGGCCCGTCAGCCCGCCGATTGTGAAAACAAAAACAACTCCAAGCGTGTACAGCATTGGAACTTCAAAACGGATCGCTCCCTTATAAAGAGTCGCGAGCCAGTTAAGAAAGAAAATCGCTGTCGGTACGCTGATTGAAATGGTAAGAACCGTGAACGCCTTGCCGACCAAAGGGTTCATCCCACTCGTAAACATATGATGACCCCAAACAATACCGCTCAGGAATGTGATAATTCCCATTGAAGTCACGGTTGCTTTGTAGCCAAAAGCCGGTTTGCGTGAAAAAGTGGATAATAAATCCGCGACAAGCCCCCAAACCGGAAGAATCAGAATATAAACTTCGGGATGCCCGAACCCCCAAAAAAGATGCTGATAAAGAAGCGGCTGTCCGCCCTCGTGCGGCGCGAGCGGCCCCGCGGTAAAAAACATGGTGCCCAGCCTGCGGTCACATAAAACCATAATGAGCGCAGCCACTGCCAGCGGAAGCCATAAGGTATTTAAAACAGAAGAGTAAATCAAACCCCAAACTGTTAAAGGCATTTGGCTGACTTTCATGCCCCGCGCACGCAGTTTAAATGCCGTTGTAATAATATTAATTCCGCCCATCAAAATCGCCGCGGAATCTAACGCTAAACCAAGAATAAATAAATCAGCGCCCCAGCCCCCTGTTGTCTTTGTGCTTGTTGAAAGCGGCGCGTAAATCGTCCAGCCGGTACCGGCCGCTCCTCCGGGAATGAAAAATGACGCGATAATGATCACACTTCCAAGAAAAAGCGCCCAATATGAACACATATTAAGTTTTGGAAAAGCCATGTCTTGAGCGCCGACTTCAAGAGGAACCACATAGTTGGCGAGCGCACCCAAAACAATCGGCGTCACGGCGAAGAAGACCATAATGCCGCCGTGCATGGTAAAGAGCATGGGATAATTTTCGGGCATTAGCACGCCGCCGCTCTCTTTGAAAAGAAGGTTTCCAAGTACAGGGATGGGCTGCCACGGATAAGCAAGCTGCCAGCGGATCATAAAGGCCATGATCCCTCCCAAGGCCAAAAAGAAGATTCCCGTAAAAAGATACTGAATCGCGATCACTTTGTGATCCACGGAAAAAAGATAGCGTCGTACCCAAGATTTTTTCGCGTGAGCGTGCGTGTGTTCCATCACATTCCTTTTCTTAATTCTTCCAAGCCCATCCCCAGCCGGGGTCTTGAGCGGGTTGTTTTAATTTACTCGCAATCCATTTTTCATAATCTTCTTTCGTATCAATCGAAATCATTCCGCGCATCCGGTAATGGCCAAGCCCGCAATGTTCGGCGCAGGCAATATCATAAGTTCCAAGCTTTGTCGGATGGAGTTTCATCATCGTAATCATCCCCGGGACAACGTCCTGTTTAATGCGGAAATTCGGAAGAAAGAAACTATGAATCACATCTTTTGATTTCATCTGCAGAAGAACGGGCCGGTCTACCAGCACATGCATTTGATTGACACTGACAATGTCATCCGCCGTGGCAAATTCATTGTCCGGTCCCGCGTAGCGGATATTCCACGCGAATTGCTGGGCCTGAATCTGAATCTTTAAGGGGTTGGCCGCCACAGAGCCGCCAATAGCATGTTCCCAGGCGACATGGTCATGAAAGGCTAAATTTAAATCAATAATAATGAAGATAAAGATGGCAAAGATAACGGTAAGCACTCGGGCTTTTCTAGTTTCACCGAGAATATAGGCGCCTTTTTGGCCGGGGCGCGCCCGGTAGCGGATGAGAAAATAGACAAGAATTCCTATAACGATAACAAAGGTTATCGCGACAAGCCAAAAAGCCAGAAAGAACAGATCATCAATCCAATGACCTGCCAAGGAGACATCAATCGGAAAAAACATGGCGCTATTAAACGGCATCCCTCAATTTTTCTCTGTGATATTTGTCACACATTTTACAATTTTAATTTGCCAGGGCAATAGCAAAATTCAAAATGGCGGCAAAAGAGATCCAGCCCAGGTAGGGCCAAAGTAAAAGCGCGGCAGGATTTGAAATCTTCCGGAATGAAAGAATTGTCAGCACAACAGCTCCGCACAAATAAAGAATATCCGCGAAGGCAACCCACGGACTCCGGAGACCGAAAAAGAGAAATGACCAAGCCGTATTAAGACAAAGCTGAATCACAAAAATCCGGAGCGCAAAATCCCGTGCGGAAGACTTTTCGTTTTTCCAAACCAGATAAAGCGAAATCCCCATAAGCAGATAGAGCACAGTCCACACAGGGCCGAAGATCCAGTTAGGTGGATTAAAAAAAGGTTTCTCAAGCTTCGCGTACCAATCCGGAATCGCGGGCACCGTGGCAAACGCTCCCAAAACGCCGGCCGCTTGGCAGATAGCAATCGAAGCGGCGAGTTTGAGCAAGGAAGACCGGCTCATAATTATTTTAAAATATTGCGCCGGATAAAGAAGAAAAGATAGACGGAAAACACGGCGGCCATCGCCCAGGAACCAATCGCTGAAAAAAGATTAACCTGAGTCCCGTCCAGCTGGTATTGATGAAAGGAAAAAAAACCAAACCCCAGGCCGAAAATAACCGCCGTAAAAATTAGAAGAATATGAAAGTACCGAAGCCCCATGCCCGCCTCCTATTTCGAAATCAGGTAATCGCCAATCGCTAAATATTGAAGCCCGCTGCCCGCGAACATCACTAGCGCGTCAGCCGGAGCGCAAATCATCGGCTCCCCGCGTCGGTTCAGCGACGTGTTGATCAAAAGAGGAACACCTGAAAGCTTATAAAACTTTTCGATTAAATCATAATACCTTGGGTTATGTTCTTTCTTCACAAATTGAGGCCGGGCCGTGTGATCGACATGAACAATTTCGGGCACGCGTTCGCGCCACTCAGGACGGACGGTGAAACAAAAAGTCATAAACGGAGAATCATGATCGGTCTCGAGAATTTTATTTCCCCACTCTGCAAGCATCGACGGACAAAACGGACGCCAATTTTCACGGAATTTAATAATTTCATTAATTTTATCCGCCGTCCCTTTAACCGTCGGATTCCCTAAAATACTGCGGTTGCCAAGCGCTCTTGGCCCCCACTCCATTTTTCCCTGAAACCATCCCACGATTTTGCCTTCATGCAGAAGCTTGCTGACGGTCTCTGTGATATTGGATTCGAGCGAAACCTTGTAAGGCGTGGCACGGAACACTCTTTCGATATCCGTGTTGGAATAGTGAGGTCCGTAATACGCGTGCTCCATCGGCTCGATTTTGTCGCCGGCCGCATGGGCAACCATTGCCGCGGCCCCAATCGGAAGACCGCCGTCATTAGAAGCCGGCTGAACCCAGAGCTCTTTGACCATAGGATGCTCAATCAGCTTTTGATTAAGCTTCACATTCAGCGCGCAGCCGCCTGAAAAAACAAGCCGTCCGCCAAATTGCTTTAAAGGTTCTGACAAATAGTCTTCCACGAGCTTGAGAGATACTTCTTCGAATTTTTTCTGTGTCGCCGCGGCAATATGAATATAGGGCTCGCTAAGCGCGTCCCCTTCGCGGGAAGGACCAAACTTCTCAACCATTTTACGCGAGAACCATTTATCCGGATGAAAACGGTTGCGGCGGACCGCGTAAATATAATCGTCATTCACATGATACTTTTTACCGGAATAGCTGACGAGCTCATCCAGATTATATTTTGACGGATCGCCGTAAGGAGCCATCCCCATGACTTTATATTCACCGTCGTCATGCTCAAATCCAAGATAATCGGTCATCGTCGCGTAAAAAAACCCGAGGCTGTCCGGCACAATAAATTCTTTTAAGACATGCATCTTTCCCTGTTCATCAAAAAAACCAAGCATGGTCGCGGTAAATTCTCCGGAACCGTCCATAGTCATAAAAGCCGCGCCTTTGTAGCCGGAAAAATAATACGCGGAGGCCGCGTGCGCGACGTGATGTTCAATATTATGAATGGCGACTTTTTCAGGATCGATGCCCGCTTTCCGCAAAACATCGCGCGGTTTCTCAAGAAAATGCTGATTGCGGGATTTCGCTTTCGCCACAGCTTTAAACGCGTGCCCCGTACGGGTAAAAATCGAACGGAAAAAATAAGGCCATTTGTGGCGGTCATAGGCCTCGGGCGAAGCGGGATGCGCGACCGCTTGAATATCAGAAGGCTGGAGACCGGCTTCCTTTAAACAAAACGCGATCGCGTTTAAAGGGTATTCGCCGGAGGCATGCTTACGCCGCGAAAACCGTTCCTCTTCGGCCGCGGCCACAAGCTTTCCGTTCACCAAAATACAGGCGGCCGGGTCATGATGCGTATTTCCAATTCCAAGAATAATCATAAGATATCCAATTTTGAAGCCGCCATCATACCATAGAAGCACCGATTTATTCTATTCAGCAAATCCGCCGCAATTTCAGCTTTTTCGTTCAGACAGCTAAAAATTGCGGCGTTTTTGAGACCCAGAGGTAACCCGCGCAGACCTTCGGAGCTTGGTACCCCGCGGTTTTTTGCGGGGGTCCGAAGGGCGAGCGAAGTAGGCACTCGTCCCTCGCTGGAAGGGACGAAGTGCCGGTACCGGCGGGCTCAAAAACGCTAAGCTATTTTTTCTTAAAGATAAGCCCTGCCCAGCCGCGTTTTTTGATCACGGCCAGACAGCGGAAAGAAGGATGTTTAAAGTTGCGGCGGACGTCTTTAAGGTTTTCAAGATGAATTCCCGAAACGATCAGCCATCCGCCTTTTCTAACATGCCCAAAGAAAACTTTTTTCGCTTCGAGCAGAAGCGTTGAAATCATATTCGCGCCCACCAGATCAAATTTTTCACGCGAAGCGATTTTACGGATATCTCCGCGCCAAACTTTTTGAGCCTTGATTTGGTTGACCTTAAAATTATATTTGGCGGCTTTCACCGAGCCCGCGTCATTATCCACCGCCCAAATGGCCTCCGCGCCTAACTTTGCCGCGAGGATCGAAAGAATCCCCGTCCCGCAGCCTAAATCCAAAAAGGATTTAAACCTGCCGCCCAGCCTTTCCATCAGCTCCGCCATAATTTGAGTAGTGGGATGCGTTCCTGAGCCGAATGCGCCTTTTGGATCCATCAATATAGGAACGCGAACGGAAAATCCGTCATTGCGAGCCCCATTTTTTTGGGGCGAAGCAATCTTGCTTTTAAAAGCCAGATCGCCACGTCGGCCTTTGGCCTCCTCGCGATGACAATTTAGGACCTGATATTTCTTTCTTTGCCAAAGGGGCACCAGCGTAAACTTTTTCCCGAGCGGCATGATTTGATATTCATTCTGCCATTTGTCAAACCAGTCTTCGCGGACAAGCAGACGTTTTTTAAGCCGCACGCCTTTTGGGAAAGCTTTTTTAAACCGCGCGCGGATTTTAGGAAAGATGTCTGCGGAGCGCAAATAAGCCGCGACCTTTTGTCCGCCATTATCCGGTTCAAAATACACAAGCGAAGAAAGTTTAATCCCAAAACCCGAAAAATAATCGGCAAGCCTTGCCCGCAGCGCAGAGTCACGATCTGCAGCTTCAAGCGTCACTTCAAGATAGGAATAAGGTTTTAATTTCATTTTTTTGATTATATCGGATAATAGCGCCATGCGCCCCGTTAAATCTTTAAACCCAATAAATATTTCATCTATACTATAGAATCATGCGACCAAACCTTTTTTGTCTACAAATGCACATTCGGAAGGAGATTTAACGGGGTGCGAAAAGAAATCATGATTGAGAGCCTCGCCTACGGCGGTGAAGGTGTTGGGCGCCTCGACGGCAAAGTTTATTTTGTTGAAAACGCGCTGCCGGGCGAAAAAATTCTCGCCGATGTCCTTCAGGACAAGAAAAGCTTTGTCCGGGCAAGAACGGCCGAAATTCTCACCGCTTCCCCTGCCCGCGAAAATCCTCCCTGTGAATACATTAAGACTTGCGGCGGCTGTCAGTATCAGCACATGAATTACACGGAGGAGCTGAAATGGAAAGAAAATCAGGTCCGTGATCATCTCACCCGCCAGCTAAAAATCAGCCCGGAACTTATTCTGCCGATTACCGGGTCCAAAGACCCTTATCATTACCGCACAAGCGTGACCTTACACGAAGAGCGCGGACGGAAAGGTTTCTTCGCCCGCGACAATCGATCTATCGTCGAAATTAAAGACTGCCTCCTCGTTCACCCCGCTTTAAAACCAAGTTTCCAAGCAAGCCTTCCTCCAAAATCAGACGTTACTTTCAGGATGGACAGATCCGGGCAAACGCATTCGAGTTCGGATAAAGATTTTTTCCGGATCCAAATTGGGGACAAAAATATCTGGACGCATTCAAAATGTTTTTTCCAAAATAACCTTGAGATCACGGCGGCCATCGCGGAGCGGTTAAGGACGAAACTGGAGCAGATAAAACCCCCAGCCTTCGCGGATCTTTACAGCGGCGTCGGCACCTTTTCCATTTTATCCGCGGATTCCATCAAAAAAATTATTTGCCTCGAGGATAATCCTTACGCGGTGGAGGCGCTTAAGAAAAACTTTCAAGGCCGGCCGGAAATGGAGGTTTGGGAAGCGCGGGCCGAGGATCATTTTCCGAAGGCTTTATCAAAAATCTCAGACTTTCAGGCTTTTTTATTCTTGGATCCTCCCCGGACAGGCACGGCCAACATTATTACAGACACCCTTGGAAGCACCCGGGGGTTGGCCGGAATCGCTTACCTATCATGCCACCTGGGCACACTCACTCGGGACTTGCAGTCGCTTCTCGCCCCGGGTAAATACACCGTCGCGTCTGTGATGCCCTTTGATATGTTCCCCCGCACCAAACATATCGAGATTCTTACTTTTCTGGAACCTATAGAATGAACTCCGTAGATCTTTTAAAATCGATGATTCAAGAATCAAACGCGGTCGTGGTTTTTACCGGCGCGGGAATTTCAACTGAAAGCGGAATTTCTGATTACCGCAGTAAAGGCGGGCTTTGGGAACGTTTCAAACCGGTGACGTTTCAGGAGTTTTTAGCTTCAGAAGAAGGCCGCGCGCGCTACTGGGCTTATAAATTTGAACTTATGAAAGAAGCTTTCAACGCGAAACCTAATGAAGCCCACGCCGCCATTGTACGGCTTGAAAAATCCGGAAAATTATGCGGCGTCATCACTCAAAACATTGACGGTCTGCACCAAATGGCCGGAACCTCCAAAGATAAAATCTTAGAAATTCACGGAACCGCGAGAGAAACGCTTTGCCTTGAATGCGGCGACATCCGTTCATGGAAAGAAGTTTACGCGCGGCTTGAACAAGGCGAAAAAATTCCGCTGTGCAAGAAATGCGGCGGTCTCATCAAACCGAATACCATTTCTTTTGGACAAAATCTCAATCCCAAAGTGCTCATGCAGGCTCAGATTTGGTCGGAGACCTGCGATCTCATGATCGCGATCGGGTCTACCCTTGTTGTGGAGCCCGCGGCTTCTATGCCCAGAATCGCCAAACAATCCGGAGCCCGTCTCGTAATTATCACTTTGTCAGAAACACCGTTGGATCATTACTCAGATCTTAAAATCGAAGCCAAGGCCAGCGGCATCTTAAAAGAAGTAATTTAAATCTAGTACTGCGTTCCTTTTGATTTTATGAGTCCGCAGTACTGTGCCGTCAACCTATAAAATTAAATGGAAGACGGTACTAGCGGTAAACCCTTAAGTATCGGCGCGTCAAAGCCACAACCGCCATCGACACGAGAATAAATCCTGACATCCCTTCAAAAACGGCAAGGATTCTCAGCCAAGAAGAAAGCGGAACGAAGTCCCCATAGCCAATCGTCGTGAATGTGACTCCACTCATGTAAAGCGCCTCAGGGAATGAAATCATGCGCGCTTGTCCGTTCACTGAAATATCTCCAAACTGATACAGCACGGCGCAAAATGCAACCCATCCCAATGCGCAAAGCACAACCTTAAAGGGATGCTCTCCATATCCCCATAAAAAGCGGCTGATTAATCCGAAAAAAGCGAGAAAAAGCGCTGAAATCCGTTCAAGCCAATTGGCTGGCTCTTCCTCTTTTTGATGAAGTACATGCTTTTTTCCCGTAAAAAAAACATGCCATAAATATTCCACGAAGGCATGCTGAGACTCAATATAGCAGCGCGAATACCTTTCAAAATCACCTTCGCGCTCGAATAAAAGCGCCGCTTCTCGAAATTGCCACCTTGCGAACGCGAAATCTTTTACTTTCAAAGCATCTTTGGCCGCCCACTCACTGTAATTGGCGGCATCCATAACTGACTCAAGACCCGTTCGTAATTTTTCACACAGAGCCGCGCGCTGAAAGCAATGAGCGGAGTCCCGATAATTTGTATCACGCCGGAACATAATCCCCGCTTCTTTATAATATTGAAGCGCCTCTTCCAAATTTCTCTTCCGGAATAGGTTCTCTGCTTCGATGAGTATTTCCTTGGCATCCATAGTATCTTCCCTTCGCTTTAGCTTTTAAGTTTTCGGCCCAAGTCCAATTCTCATTAAGCGGGAATCTGCGCAGCCCTGATTTACCAATCTCACTATAGGTTTTAGGCTATACATTGCTATAAATTACTAATTAAATCTTTTTTAAAAGTCTTGTAAAGATACTTATAGGTGATACCATTTCGTTTAGTTATATAACGTTAGTTATTCCAGGCTAGGAGACAAGCATGAACACACTTAGATTCGAAAGCACCGTCAAGAAGGCCTATAAGCTCGTTTCGTTTTCATTGATTCTTACTCAACTTATTTTTAATACTCCTGTGCCGCAGGCATTTGCCGGAGACCCGTCTGCCCTTCGCCTACCGGGTGCCGAGGTTAAGCCGACCACAAAAGGCAGCCAATCTCAGACGCCTCGCGGAAACACAAGTGTCATCGAATCTGGTATCGCCAACATTGGCCAGGAAACAACGCTTCAGCCGCCGACGATTCCTTCCACCAATCCTCTGGAACCGCTGATGGATCCAAACCAAAGAAATACACCGGGTGAACTAAACATAAACTACATCGGCACTTTGATTGCAAATAGAACGATTGCCCATTCGGAGGTTGTAAGACTGCTTACTACCGCCCGTGATACCGTCAACACTTTTATGAATATCCAATTTGCGAATGGTATTTACAGCACACCTGTTCAGCAGGGTCAAGAAAATGAATGGATGGATGGTAACAATAGCGGAGCAATTACCAATATGGATACATTGTTTTTTACAAATCTTCTAAACAGTGTCCTGCTTATACCACCCCCGCCGCGCCAGACCGTAACGGTGAATTTTGTGGCCGCCAATGTTGACTCCGGCGCTTACTTAGAACATAGCGTGGAAGACCCTGTAAACGGCATTTTTCGGAATTACGTTGAGGGCGCATCGGCAGTCAATGTTCCTGCCGGTGTAACAATCAATATTCGCGGGCGTCTCTATATGATTTCGGATGAAGATCAAAGCGAAACGCTGATCGGCGAGCAGATTAAGGGCGCAACTTCACAGAATGATGCGAAATTTCTTTTCAAACATACAGAAGCCGGCACACGCTATTACATTAAGTATGACATCGTCGGTTCAAGCTCAACCACAATCGATTATGTAGGCACCGCAACTTCCGCGACGAAACGCACCAACGGCGCTTGGGGTTTCGATGCTTCAGACGACGGCCACCTGGTGGGTTTTTACATTCAAGGCTATCAGCCGGATGGCATTGCGCCGAACGGTCTTAGCGGTCAAACATTCAAACCCTATTTCCGGATCAATATCAATGGTCAAACTGCGGAACAACGCGATGTTTATTATCTTGGTAACGGACTCTATCAAGTTACCGTCAACTCAAATGGATATGTTGATTTTGATCCGTCAACCATGAGGGGCCGCGCCGAAATTAATTTCAGCATTCAGCAGCTTGTCGACAAACAATGTCATGGAATAATTGGGTCAGAAGGCCTAACCTGCGGTTCGACCGGCCCCGGTATGAATTATGACATTATTGATAACCGCAGGGTCTTTGAGGATGTTGAACACCCGATCGGCGTTTACAACATTGATACATTCCCCATTTCACCTACTGCGTTGGCCGTGCGTGCATTTCCTGTCGGCTGGCCTCCAGATGCTTTCACTATCAATCCGGCCACCGGTAAACCCAGCTGGGCCATCCGTGTCACGCTGTATTACAACCATTTTACTGAGAAAAAAGTTTTTATTTTAAATCCTCCGGACGCCACTGGCTATCATCGCCTGGACCTCACGGGACTGCCTGCAAATACAGGCGGCCATATGATGGTAGATATTGTCGATACGCGCTTTCTTCAGCCGGGAGCCTATGTCACTCCGTCAATTCCCATTGAATATATTTACCGTTCGGTTTCAATTATAAGAGTTGGGCCTCCCGCGGATCCCTGGTACCGCGCTGTTACTACACTTGCGCCTACGCCGGCCATTTCAGCGCCTGCTGTCGTGAAAAATGAAACCGCGGGCACGATCACAATCAAAACCACCGTCAAGAATGACTGGGGTTCGGGTTACTACACTAAATATGTCCCCGATCCGCCTTACCGCCGTGTCGCAATTGATTACTGGCCTGTCAACGAACCGGGAGCTACACGCAGAGGCTACCTCGATCCCGTCCCGGGAACTGCTGACGAATTTCAAATTGTACTGACAGGAGCCAACGTTTTTGACGGCACAAATTATGCTTTTCAAATTTTAACGGATGACCGCGGAATTTCGGGCCCAACGCGGGTCAACGGAACTTTCAGCACACCGACGCCGGTTATCGGCACGCCATTGGTTACTCGAAAACTTGTCAATAGCGTTGAACTTGAAATCCCAATCACCAATCTCGCCGCGGGCCGCACGATTGAAATTGCCTATTGGACAACCAGTCCCGCGGGCACACCACAGTACCGCACTTTAACGGCAGCTGCAGAAGTGAATGGGATATACACGATTGAATTGACTGGCCTTTCGGCGAATACGCCTTACGGTTATCGTATTACAACGAAACATCTCGACCGTGCTTCGGCAACAAAAGAAGGCACGTTTACAACGGCGGTGGCTCCAACCTTCAGCGGCCTTACCCTCACCAATTTTGTACAGCAGCCATATCCCGCCAGCTACAACGCGACCGCCACGGTAACTTTTCTCGTTAACCAACTGGCAGGACTGGTGCTCAAAGCAGGCGATGTCCTTGAAGTCAAACTCTTCAAAGTCATGCCGAATTCCAATCCGTGGTATGGAGCCATCGTGCCTGTTCCCGTAACAAAATTGCCCAATGGGAGTTACACGGCTGAAGTTGGCAATATAGCGGGCTATGAAACGGAATTGATCGGCCAAATTGTTGTGAATGGAAATGTAATCGCCCTCACACAATCAACGCCCACGGCCTCATTCAAAGTTGGATCATTTTTTGACGAGCGGCCTGCAATCGACTACACGCTCGTTACCATCAGCGGCGGCAGAAAAGTTGTGACCGTCACCATGGACCCGGCCAACATTCCAAGCTGGGTCCTGAATACGGAAATTCGTTTCAAGGTCTGGGATCTTGTGCCGGGAACAAATAATTACGGCTATGTATGGCACACTTTGACGCGTACAAGCCCGACCTCAAACACCTTCTCGGAAGTCTTAAATCTTGGTACACACATTTCAACAATAAGTCTCGAGACCTACTTTTTCGTATCCCATACAGGATATGGACAGTACTGGGTTAGTAGCGGCCATACCCAGAACGTAAGCTTATCAAATCCGAACCGTCAGTACAGAAACCCAAGCCGCCATATCAGCATTGGGCCGGTCACTTCGACAACAGGAATAAACGGTAGAGTGAACTTTACGATGACGATCAATAACCTGCCCGCCGGCGTAACTCCGACTTTCCGCGTCGCTTATCCGGCTTATGAAGGCGGCAGATGGGTCACGAAATATACGACGATCAGCATGACTCGCAGTACCACTAACCCAAATGTTTTTACCGGGTTTTACAACGTGAGTACGGCGAACACCGCAGGCACCAACTGGATGACCCGCGAATACCGGCTGGAACCCATCTTGGGGAATATCCTGGGGAGCAGTCCGCCGCAGCCCTGGGTTCTGGATTCGCGGAGATTCAACGCGTACGGAATGATCGTTTAACTATTTCACCATCAAGCGATAAAAAAAGGACGCCTTTAAGGGCGTCCTTTTTTCTGTTTAATTTTATCAGTATTTTTTAAAGCGAGAAATTTCCAAGAAGTGTTTTTTCAAGATTGACGGGATGAAGATTCATCAGATAACGCCACTGCTGCTGAACCTGCTTGAACTGGGCGCGCGCGTGACGTGTTTTCTTAAAAGCTGCTTTCATTAATTCTTCCGACTGATTCGCCACTTTAGCGCGGAACATTTCGCGGTAATCGTGAACCGCTGTTTCCCAATTTGAAAGAGCCGCTTTTACCTTTTCCTGCTGGACCTTTAAAAGCTGAAGCGCGCTTTGAACCGTCATCGCTTCTCCCGCGCGGGCCAAAGAATCGCTCGCACGCTGTGTTTCTCCCGCGAGTCGTGCTTCCATAATCCGGAAGTTTGATACCCGTTTAAGATCGGAGGCGAGACCGATTCTGGACAAAAAATTAATCAGCCATTTGCTCGGATCATAATGGTACCAGCGCACGCCGTTGCGGTAATCACCGGGAAAACGGTGATGAAAGTTGTGATATCCCTCGCCCGATGTGAGCAGCGCCACAAACCAGTGATCTTTTGCTGTCGAATAAATATCGTAAGTGGCTTTGCCGAACATGTGGCAGACCGAATTAATGCAAAACGTGGAATGATAAACGAAAGTCAGGCGCAGACAAACGCTAAAAATAAAGGCCCCAAGCGCGTGCCCCGTCATCGCGCCCATAAACACCGGGACGATAATCCCAGCCACCGCGCCCCATAAATGATAGTGATGAAACTGATGCATAACCAATGGATCTTTTTGAAGGTCTTTGGCATTTTCAAAATTAATGGTGTGCTTCCAGAAAATCAGCCAGCCGACATGCGCGTAGAAAAAACCCTTGGCGATACTGTAAGGATCCCGGTCCGTATCAACATACTGGTGATGGTCTCTATGCTGAGAGGCCCATTCTAAGGCAGACTGCTCAAAAGAGGCGGCGCCAAAAAACAAAAGAAAAAAACGCACAACAGGGTTCGTTTTAAACGTCGCGTGGGCAAAATGCCTGTGATAACCGACCGTGATTCCAAAGCCTGTCGCCGCGGACCAAAAAAGAAAGAGAATAATTTCAGAGGCCGAGATTCCGTACCGGGCAATGTAGAGAGGCCCGCCGATAATACCGACAAGCGTGGTCACGGCAAAAAAAATGATATTGACCCAAATAAGTTTTTTTACCGGGCTTTTGATCTGTTCTGTTTTATAGATTTTTTGCATTTATAACCCCTTATTAATAAGGATAACACATTAAACGCCTTGAACGAGTGAGAGCTTCTTAACTCTCGGCCAGCGTTTAAGCTGTAATTCCCTCTTCATGGCTTGCCCCTGATTTCCAATGACTTCCTGGTAAACCAGTCTTACAGGCAGCCGCGTCCGGGTATATTTCGCGCCTTTCCCGGAACTGTGGTTTTTAAAACGGCGCTCAACATTATTCGAAATCCCTGTGTATAAAGAGCGGTCAAAACACTCGAGCATATACACTGACCACCGGCCTCGAGCCTTCCGCCTTCTCTCCGCATTCTTGGTTTTCTTTACCTGCTTCTTCCGTCTACGCATACAGGATAGAGTATCGGCAGGAACAAGTCTGTGATGAAGGTCACCCGATACGGCTTAGCGCCTGCGGCCAAACCGGCGGGAACCGCCAAAACTGCGGCGCCCGGAAGAAAACCCTCTTTTCGGAGGAGCTACAAGGGGAGCAAAAAACTTTTCTGAAGGCAGCAAAGGATGCTCAGAAACAGGCAATTCTTTCCGCGTCATGCGCTCAATCTTTTTGACATCATCCCATTGATCCGGCGTCGCGAATGAAATCGCGTGACCGGGATGTCCCGCGCGGCCGGTACGGCCGATGCGGTGCACATAATTTTCCGCGTCTTCCGGCAAATCATAATTAATGACAAGCTCAATCCCCTTCACATCAATTCCGCGGGAAGCAATATCCGTCGCGACCAAAATGCGGTAACGGCCGGCTTTAAAACCTTCCAGGGCTTCTTTGCGCTGAGCCATGGAACGGTCCGAATGAATTTCCGCGGCGCGGTGGCCTTGTTCACGGATGACACGCGAAATTCTGCGCGCGTAAATTTTAGTCTGCACGAAAAGCAGAACACTGCCGTGGTACTGTTCAAGAATTTTTCCAAGCAGTTTTTCTTTCGCGTCGCGGCGGATCACAAAAAGCTCCTGAGTCACATTATCCACTGTGGTTCCCGCGGGCGCGATTTCAACGCGCAGAGGAATTTTCATGTGGCGCGTCATAAGCCCGACAACACCGTCCGGCATCGTGGCTGAGAAAAGCAGGGTCTGCCGGTCCTTCGGAACATTTTTCAAAATGCGTTCCACTTGAGGGGCGAAACCCATATCAAACATGCGGTCCGCTTCATCAATAACGAGAATCTTCGTATCATTCAAATGCGTCGTGCGCTGTTCGAGATGGTCCATCAAACGGCCCGGCGTCGCGATAATAATGCGCGGATTTCTACGTAAATTTTGAATCTGCAGATGCATGGAGGCGCCGCCGATCAGAACCGCGGTTTTCATCTGAAACGGATGAGCAATTTTTTGCAAAGTCTGCTCAACCTGAAAAGCCAATTCACGCGTGGGCACCAGCACAAGCGCTTTACCGGGTGTTTGCGAAAGTCTTTGCACCATCGGAATACCGAAAGCCACCGTTTTACCGGTTCCGGTTTGAGCGATTCCGATAATATCTTTTCCTTCAAGCCCGGGCGGGATGGCCGCGTGCTGAATCGGTGTGGGAGAAACAAATTTCATTTTCTCTAAAATTTCGAGAATTTTAGGGGCAATACCAAGACCAAAAAAACTTAAATTCGGCTGCTGCATAGTTATCCTTTTTTAAATTGCGATTGCCGCTTCAACAGCGGATGGAGAGGGTACGGTTTTATGATGGGCTTCCCGAAAGGGCGGATTATTCGGATCCATAGTCTCCGGAAGGCCGTGTGTTTCTGTCACATATTTACGGAACGCGCGGTAGGTCGCGATCCAGCGAAAAAATTCAAGCCACTTACCAACAGAAAAAGGCCCGTTTTTCGCCACAGGCCAGAAGGTGTCGAGGAAAAATTTTCTGCGCGCGGAATCAAAGGTCAGAAGATAGTACCCTAAGACCTTAAAAAGAAGCAGAGTAAATTTTAAATCCAAATTCGCGCGCTTATGTTCAGGGATTCGGTTTTGATAACGGCTGAGCAGAGTCACCAGCCGGCTGCTGTAGCTGTCATAACGGTAAAGACAGCGGATCAGCCAGTTATAGCCAAGCCGCAATTCTTCAAGCGTCATTTGCTTCGGGATAAAATTACAATCAGCCGCGCCATGCCCGTCCAAACTGCTCCACTCGGTATCCAGCATGCGCCCTTCCGTCTGAAGGCGCTTAAGCAAGGGCGTATTCGGAAGCGCCATCAAAGTTCCGCAGGTCGTAAATGGAACGCCGAGCTCTTCGAGGAAATCATACTGCTCTTTAAAAATAAGCGTATCGTCAGAATCAAAGCCCACAATCATGCCGGCCATCACTGAAATGTGATACGAATGAATCCGCGCGATATCATCCACGAGACTTTTGCGCGTATTCTGAAGTTTTTTAGTCTCCACCAAACTCGCGGTACGCGGAGATTCGATTCCGACAAATACCGAATAAAAATTCGCGGCCTGCAAAAGTTCAAGCAGATCGGTGTGATGCGCGACATTAACAGTCAACTCGCATGAAAACTCGACAGGATAATTGTTTTTCTTTTGATATTCCACAAGCGCTTGCAGAAGTTTGCGCGCGAAAGGCATATTGCCGATAAAATTGGCGTCACCGAAAAGAATATAGTGATTTCCCTGCTTCGCGCAATGATCCACCTCGGCCAAAACTTGCTCCACCGTTTTAATACGGGGCACGCGGCCGTCCATCACAATAATGTCGCAAAATTCGCATTCAAAAGGACATCCGCGGCTCGTCTGAAGGCAAACCACATTGTAGCGTTCATTGCGGATAAGATCGTAACGCGGAACCGGGCTGGTTTCCAAATTCACTTTTTTCGAATTCGCGACATAAAGTTCGCGGGCGGTTCCTTTTTCAAAATCTCTGAGAAACTCGGGCCAAATTTCTTCCGCTTCACCGGAAATCCGGTAATTCCCTTTTCCTTCAAAAGCTTGGGGAAAAAGACTGCAGTAAGGCCCGCCAAAAACAACGGGCTTGCCCCGCTTTTGGAACTCCTCAGCAATCATAATGGCGCGCTGGTATTGGACATTAAAAGCGGTAATCCCGATTAAATCCGCGTCGGTATCGTAATTGATGTCTTCCACATTCTCGTCCGCAATCTCAACCTCCCAAGACTTAGGGGTCAAGGCAGCTACCGTGGCGAGTCCTAACGGGGTCGTTAAAAAACGCGTTCCAGTAAAGGGGCGCAGGCCTTCAAAAGACCAAATCGTGGGTTCAAACCGGGGATTAATGAGATAAACCTTCAAAGGGGAGTTTTTTGAGCTTTGCATTGCGTCTACCCTATCACAGAGGAGGCCTTAAAAGCCACTCTTAAATCATGGGGCCGCATGGCCGGAATGCCCCTTAGCGGTTTGGTCGCCCGACTGCTTGGCAAAGAAGGAATATCCTATGGAGGAAATGCCCACAATCGCGGCGGGAACCAGCATCGCCCAATTATTCCAAAGGTTATAACAAAATCCCCCCAAAATACCGCCCAGAATAAACGCGACGATGAGGGTCAAAAAAAGCTTAATGCGTCGAGTATCAATCTTGATCCCATGGATCATATGACCGACCAAAACGCCTAAATCCGTCACAACTCCCGTCAAATGCGTCGTCCGGATGATAGCGCCGCTATACGTACTTGCCAAAGCGTTTTGAAGTCCGGCAGCCATACTTGCAAAGTAGTCGCCAAAGTCGGAACCGCGGTGCAGCGCGTAAGCGGATAAAACGAGCAGCAGGCTTTCAAGGGCAAGCGCCCAGCCGTATTCGGCGCGAAGTTTCAAATGACCGTCACGCAGAATAATGCCGCTGATCATCGAGCCGAGAAAAAAGGAAATAAAAATAAAGAAAATATTATGAATGCGGGGATAATCACCTTGCAGAATCGCGATAGAAAGCCGGCTGAAATTACCCGTGACATGCGTGACGCCCTGGTGAGCAAAACCGAGCAGAGCAATCGCGTTTACCATCGCAGCAGAAAAAGCGAGAATCGCCCCGCCGATCAGGACCCATCTTGGAATTTTGTGAATCATGAAAAACTCAGGTGGTTAAAAATTTTTCTTTCTCTTTCCAGCGCTCTTCCATCTTCGCGTTCATTTCATCCAGTTTTTTAGATTGATCGGAAGTTAAAAACTCCCGGATCTGCGACTGCGTTTCCGTTTTCACAGCTTCAAACTTCGGTTTCATCTCTTGATGGATCGCCAGCATTTTAGGTTTCTGCGCTTCAAAAATTGTCTTGGTTTTTTCTTTCTGTTCAGCGCTTAGATTAAGCTCACGGCTGAATTTTTCAAGCATAAAATTTTTCATACCCCCGTGTTTCCAATGCTTATAAAAGCGGTGATGCGCGGACCATTGTCCCAGAACCATTCCCGCGCTGAGTCCTATCACAAAAATCAGAATTCCTAACTGCCAATTTGTTTTTTCAGTGTTCATAATCCCTCCTGGGACACGCTTAAGATTTCAGTATCAGGCGAATCGCTTGAAAACGCCCATTGTGAATTTTGCGGCACATCGGATATGAGAACGGATTCTGTTGTGATGGGCAGCTCTCGATGTTCAATGGCCAAGTACATCAGAAAAAAAGCGAGGCTGTACCCTAATACAGGTACGAGCCATTTAGGAAGCGCCCACCTCGGCTTAGGCTCAGGTTCCGCGGTTTCAAGCGCTTCAATGCGGTTCATCGTCTGATGGACAAACCATTCCCCGGTTTGCTGAATATGCTTTTTTAAAACCGGCGGGTTCATCTGTTCCCAGGCCTTCAGCACCATTCCGCATTCCTGACATTTCTCGAGATGCGAGGAAATTTCAAGCTTTTCAGCTTGGGAAACCGCCCCATTCCGGTACTCAATTAATTTTTCCTGTATCGTTTCATGATCCATATTTTTCTCTCACCCGTTAGACGCTCTGAGTTTTTAAAAAGTGTCGGACTTTTAAAATCAGTTCCTGTCTCGCTCTCCGGAGCCGTGATTTCACGGCATCGAGGCTGCATTCCAAAGTCTCTGAGATTTCCTGATAACTCAGCCCCTGAACTTCTCTTAATATTAAAATTGACCGCGTCTCTTCCGGCAATTTTTCCATCACTTCAAAAATCAGCTCAGAGTTTTCCGCGTTCGGTTCTTTGACCGGAACCGCCAATTCGGCATCGAGTTTATCTCCATGCTCTTCGCGCAGAGCTTCCAAGGATTCCGCTTTTCTGCGGATAACTTTTCTCAGGACATCTTTGCAATGATTAGCGGTAACGCGGTAAAGCCAGGTCGAAAACGCGGATTCGCGGCGGAACTTCGCGAGCGATTGGTAGACTTTGATAAAAACTTCCTGCGCGGCGTCTTCGGCCAGCGCGTGATCCCGGAGCATTCCGTAGCAATACCCTCTCACGCGCTCCTGATACCGGCTCACGATCTCAGCAAAAGCATTACGGTTTCCCGTTAAAACTTCCAGGATAATTTCAACGTCTTCGATTATATTCCTCCGGAAAAACTTTTTACGGCATCAAAGCAACTCACCCTTGGCTTTTACAAGCTCCGCCTTCTGAACCGCGATTTTCTGGGTCTCTTCAACATTAATCGGATATTCGCGGATCTTGCTTTTAAATTTAAAATTTCAATATCCGCATTCTGGTGATTTAGACGCCGTATAAACCCAAAAGTGTCATCCTCGGCGCGGGCGGTTTCAATCGGCAGATTCCGCTGAAAAATCCGTGATTTCTTCTCCCGAAAACGACACACGGATTTGAATCGGCTTGCAGCAGACTTCGCAGTCCTGGATAAAACTTTGTTTCCGTCCGCCGCCGGGCTCAAGCCTGGCATTCTGCATTTCCCCGCAATAAGGACAGCTAAACGAACAATCCTGTTCAATCATAACGTTTTGATATCGATGACAAACCGGTAGCGGACATCCGCTTTGATGGTCTGTTCATAGGCCTCGTTAATTTTCTGAATGGGAACCACTTCCACTTCCGCCCAGATATTTTTGCGCGCACAAAAATCGAGCATTTCCTGTGTCTCACGGATCCCGCCGATTAATGACCCCGCGATCATCCGCCGCTTTGAGAGAAGCGAGAAAGGTTTAAGCTCAAGCGGATTCTCAGGAACTCCCACAATCACCAGCACGCCTTCAAGTTTGAGAAATTCGAGATAAAAATTAATATCGTGCGGAGCGGAAACCGTATCGATGATCA